>DASRVI010000453.1:0-6053 GCA_035655135.1 Acidobacteriota bacterium
AAAGGGCTCGCTTACATTAGAACAGCACTCAAACAGAAAAATCACCCCTAAAGGGGATTGATTTTTTTTAGTTTACTATTATACTAGATATAAGCTGAAATGGGATTCAAAAACAAAAAAGCAGGGCTTTTCATTATTGTTTTAGGGGTATGTTTTCTTTATAGGCCCTGTTTTTCTCATCCTTCTAGACCGAACAAATATGATTCTATCATCACAAAAGCTGCTGTTAAATACGGACTTCCCTCTGATTTGATCCACTCCATCATAAAAGCGGAATCCAACTACAATCCCACAGCAGTTTCTCCCAAAGGTGCGGTAGGACTGATGCAGCTCATGCCTTCAACCGCCAAACAATATGGAGTCAATAATTTATACAATCCAGAAGACAATGTGTTGGGAGGAACCAAATATTTAAAAGACCTCTCTTCTCTTTACCAAAAAAATCTAGATCTGGTCCTTGCCGCCTACAATGCAGGTCAGGAGGCTGTGAAAAAATATCAAGGAATTCCTCCTTATCAAGAAACAATCGAATATATTGAAAAAGTTAAATCTTCTTATGGGAAAAAATCTATAGTGGGAAGAACAAAAATATATAAATACCGTGATCAAAACGGAAGAATCGTCATCACCAATAATATTTTTCTTTATTTAAAACACAGAAAAGGAACAGAGGATCGTTCTTTTTAATTCCCCTGAGTAGCTCTCGGCTTGTTTGCCAGATTTGTCCTTACTGAAAGAATGCTCGGCACTATTTCAAAAGTCGCAGGCGCTTTCCCTATCAGCTCTCCATCCGCTTCTATAAGCACATCCTCTTCATCTTCTGATAAAACCTCTACTTTCCTGCCTCTCAAAAATTCTATTTTGGGATGAGAAAGATGAGTGCCTTGATAGATTCTCCAAACATTTAGGAAAAATTCAAACTTTTCCATTCCTTTAACCAAAATCACATCCAAAAATCCATCATCAAGAAGGGCAAAAGGAGCTACTTTCATTCCTTTGCCAAAAATACTTCCATTTGACACAGCTCCTATCAAGTACTCATCAGTAGGATATTCTTTTCCATCGACTTTTATACTCAACTTCTTGCTTTTGTAAGAAACAAAAGTAAAAATCAGAGTCCTTAAATAAGAAGAAGCCTTTCTTTTCAGTCTTTTCTCCTCAACTCTTTTAACCACTTCACCTCCGAAACCAAAATCAGCCACATTCAAAAAAAACCTTTCTTCTTCATCTCCTGATAAAGTCTTGTACTTGACTTTTCCTATATCCAAGATATCAGCCTGAGGGCTTTGTATTATTATCTCCATGGATTTTTTTAGGTTCCGCGGTATGTTCAGACTCTTGCTAAAATCAGATCCGGTCCCACTGGGAACGATCCCCAGCGATGTTTTGGGATTTATGATTTCATGGTTTTCAAAAAAGCCATTGGCTATCTCATTCATGGTGCCGTCACCGCCCACTCCAACCACTAATTCAGTTCCCTCTTTGATAGCAGATCTTGATATCTCAGTAGCATGAGTGGGTTTCTCGGTAAACTCGTACTTAAATTCTTTAAAAAAATTACTCAGTGCTTCCTTGATAAGACCCCAGCTTGTGCCAGTTTGTCCTTTATTGGATTCAGGATTTATTATTATCTGTGTCTTTAAAAGAGCTCGACTCTTTGGGGACGTCAACAACATCCTTTTCTCCTTGTTTCATCTTATCTCTTTTAAATATGGAGACACCAATAATCCCGCCCAGAGCACCTAGTACGGAAAAAACAATCGCATTGATCAGGATCCCAAGAAGAACCATAGAAATGTGAACATCAGCTGTTCCTTTATCCAACCAGGATTCCCATCCCGCAGGCATTTCATCAGCATACTCTGCGATCCTTTCCATAAAGTTGGCAATAAATTTATTGGTGATGGGAGCTAACGGAATACTTATGAGAAAATCCGCGGCAGTAGCCACAAGGCCAGAGAAAACCCCTACAATGGCTCCATCTCCCATAGTCATTGGTTTTGTCATATCTTTATTAAGAAAAAAAACTGCGATGATTCCTCCCCCAATGATCCATAAACAGCACAGACAGTTCAGGATAGGGATGGCAGAAAGAACTCCTGCAACACCCCCTCCTATAAGTGCAGGCACAAACATATTTGCTCTCTGATCTTCCATTTTGCCTCCTCTATATACGATTTTTATTATTCTATTTTGTTTTTTGTTCTTTTTTCAAGAAAAAATGTTTGCGGCTCATAAATAGTTCAGTAATTCCAACAATAAAATAAAAGGGGAGAAGAATCCCCCAAATAAAACCAATCACGAACCTCAACCAATCTGAAGTATGCCATAAATTAAAAAGATTTCCAAAAGTATCTATAACAATAGGGATGGAAAAAACATAAAAAATTTGATTTTTTGGGGGGCTTACAGATTTAAATCCATTCACCAACGGAAAAAAAACAGTCGCCATAAAAAACCCAAAATAGATACCTAAACACCGAGTGCAGACCGCTAAAGGATGCCCATTGAAATAAAAACATCGTGATGGATTTTGATGACAAATAGGAGCAAAAATGGAATAAATGAATGCATTTAGAGGATTATTGAGACTTTTTAGGACAGGTGCCGTGAATATGAGGATTATCCATATGATTATTCCGGCTAAGGTAAAAATAAAAACTTTTGATATGATTTTTTTCTCAATCATCTGAATTTAAATCATAAGAACCTTATTTAAATTGTCAAATAAGAAATTCAGGTATGGCTTGTGCTCTGTTCGTCATTAAGAAAAAGGAAGAGATGAGGCAATCTCATCCGATAACGGAGCAGATGAAGAAAGGTTAGCATATGAAGATAAGGATGAGGAAATATTTGACAGAACTTCCCTTAAAGTGTAAATTTATTTGTAACATCATGCGGTATGAAATAATATGTCATAATGGTGAAATCGTGTATGATCAGGATTCACCAATAAGGAGGCAAAATGAATAAAAAAACAGTTTTTATAGTTTTTTGTATGATTCTTCTTATCACTCCATTTTATCTGTCTTCCCAAAATAAACAGGACGAGGACTTAGAAAAACAAGCTTTGATTATCTTCAATAAATATAAAGATAGTGTGATTGCCCTAAAATCATTGGGTGAAGAAGATAATGTTCTCTATAATGGAACTGGATTTGCTGTCGGAGAAAAGATTATTGCCACCAATTATCATCTGATAAGCCAAGCTAATTCCATTGAAGGCACCTCTGTTGATGGGAAAAAAGTAAAAATTAAAGGTCTTGTGGATTATGATAAGGAAACCAATATAGCCCTTCTAGAAATAAACAAAAAACCTCCGGTTCTGCCCATAGGAAACTTTAATTCTGTAGAGTTTGGAAGCAAGGTTTTCTTAATCGGATCCAACCAACTAGGTCAAATCAGAGCCTACCCTGGAGAAATAATAAATATTGCTGAATCAGCTGTCAATATCAAAGTTGCAGATTCAAGTATAACAGCCGGGGATGAGGCAAGCGGAGGCCCTGTTTTTGATGAAAACGGACAAGTGGTGGGAATTATTTTTTATCCGGAAGGTTCTTCTTCCAAGGTTATTGTCCCTATATCTATATTAGAAAGGGTCAATAAAAATTCCTCATCAGAAAAAATCAAAAGAGTGGAACCAGAAGATTACTTCTCAACTCTGGAAGGAGCTTATTTAACAGGTCATTCATTCGCAGCCATCAATAACATGATTATCGCTGAAAATAATCTAGAAAAAGTAGTAGAAAAAAATCCACAAGATATTGAAACAAAAAAGATTCTTGCTGAAGTGTACACAAAAGGAAGAGCGTATAATTTAGCTGTTTCAACCTATCAAGACATAACCCAATTAAACCCTGAATCCGATGAAGCCTATCTAAAGATGGGCACTGTTTACATTGAAATGAGGAAATGGAAAGAAGCTATTCCTCCTTTAGAAAAAGCCATAGAGCTTAATCCTGATAACACCAGTGCTTATTACAATATTGGACGGGCCTATGAAGAATTAAAAGATTATGAAAAAGCGATAGAAAACTATAAAAAGTATATAGAATCTGAACCACAGGACTTAAAAGATACTTATCTGCGCCTGGGAATCGCACAACTGGAGATAGAAGATTTTCAAGGGGCTGCCGATTCCTTACAAAAAGCCATTAAGAATAATCCTGATAATGACAATTTAAAGTACAGACTCGCAGAAACATATCAAAAAATTGAACAATATGAGGATGCTGCTAAAATATATACTACGTTAGCAGAAGATAATCCTGATGATGCCAAAGTCTATTTCAATATGATGGTCAAAATGTATGATGAAGCCAATATGCCTGATAAAGCCATTGAATCTGCTAAAAAACTCATAGAACTTCAACCCAAGAGTGCAGATGCCTACTATAATGTCGGCTATATGTATGTGAAGCAAGAACAGTATCAGGAAGCCATTCCCATTTTTAAGAAAGCCATTGAATTAAATCCTGATTTGGAATATGCCTACCAAAATCTAGCAGTGTGTTATTCAAAAATCAATCAATATTCCAACTCGATCCAAATACTAAATCAACTTGTTGATAGATACCCAAATAATGCTGATGCCTGGTTATCCATAGCTGTGAACTACTTAAAAATGAAACAATGGCGCTCTGCAATCGATCCCCTTCGTAAGACCATAGAATTAGAGCCTAATAATGCCCAAGCTTACTACAACCTGGGAATAGCCTATCTCAATCTAAGGGATAATGCGAGTGCACGGGAAGTCTATTTGCAGCTCAAAAAGATCGACCCAGGTATGGCACAGAGACTTTTAAAATATTTCAGATAATTAAATTTTAGTTTCTAAGATCTGTTCTATCTGCAGGATAATGTACTCGTTCAGAAACATTAGTGACACATTTAAGAATATGATAGAATTTATATCACTATGAGCATAGGACCGACAAGAAGCTATGGTTTAATCATTCCAAAGGCAGATTATATTAACTCCCTAGTACGTCAGGGGACCATCAGCAGAGAAGCCAAGAAAAGGCTTCAGTGGATGGACCATTATCACAAGCATGGCAATGCCCGGTTTACCTGTCGTTATTTTGGGATTTCAGCTCAGACATTTTATCGATGGAAGAATCGTTTTGATCGATATGATCTGACAACCTTAGAGGAGCGGTCTCGGAAGCCCCATAAGGTAAGGCAGCCTGAGACTCCTGAAGAGATTCAAGAACGAATCAGAGAACTGCGGAATCGATATCCTCGTTGGGGGAAGGATAAACTGGTTGTATTGTTGAGAAGAGAAGGAATAAAGATATCAGCCTCCACAGTGGGGAGAGTGATAAATAGGCTGAAAAAAAGAGGACTTTTGGTTGAGCCTGTTAATGCGGCCCTGGCTAAAAGAGCCCGGAAGAGAGGATGGAAACCTCGTTATGCCATCCGTAAGCCCAAGGGATATAAGATACAAGGTCCTGGAGATCTTGTAGAGGTGGATACACTCAAAGTGACACTTATTCCTAATGAGATTCGCTATCAGTTTAGCGCACGGGATGTGGTGGTTAAGTTTGACGGAATGAGAGCTTACAAGAGTCAGACCAGTATGAAGGCAGCTCATTTTTTGCAGTATTTGCAAAAGAAATTTCCTTTCAAAATAAAGGCCATCCAGATCGATGGCGGTTCTGAATTTAAGAAATATTTTGAAGAGGAATGCAAGAGAAGAGAGATTACTCTTTTTGAGCTCCCTCCACGGTCTCCCAAGCTGAATGGGCATGTGGAGAGATCGAATAGAACAAGTCGGGAGGAGTTTTATGAAGTCAAAGAAATTGAATTATCCATAGAAAAACATAATAAACAACTGGAGCAATGGGAATATGTCTATAACTACATTAGACCCCATCAATCCCTTGATTACTTAACTCCGAATGAATATTATCAAATGTGGTTAAATAAACAAAATGACAAGTGTCACTAATGTATTGAACGAGTACAGATAATTGACGAGGGAGATAAATAATGCTAATTTGTTTTTGTATGAAATTCCTTAAAGTACTCATAAACTCTCTTATCAGCGGCCT
>DASRVI010000454.1:0-9349 GCA_035655135.1 Acidobacteriota bacterium
CAAAGAAGTAAAAAAATACCTAGAAAAAACAAAACAAAAAGAAATCCCTTGTATTGAAATAAGACTTCAAGATAAATATGGTTTAGCAAAAGAGATGTTTAACTGGGAGATAGGTGTGGCTGCAGCTGGTTCTTATTTAGATATTCATCCTTTCAATCAGCCTGATGTTCAAGCAGCTAAAGATTTTGCCAAAGAAGCCATGAAAAATATATCCCAGGGAAAACGTGATTTTAAAGAAGATGTTCAGACATTTTCGATAGAAGATGAGGATTCGTTAAAAAAAGCTGTCCTCAAGGAACTCTCTGGAGTAAAAAAAGGAGACTATGCCGCTGTTCAGGTTTATTTAGCCCCATCTGAAAAAGTAAAACAAAAAATTCAAAAAATAAGAAAGGAAATACAGAAAAAATGTGGGATTGCCACCACCATGGGTTATGGTCCTCGATTCCTCCATTCCACTGGCCAGCTTCATAAAGGAGGTCCGGATAAAGGAATTTTTCTCCAGATTGTTGATTCCCCTCAAACAGATATCAAAGTTCCTGGAAAAGATTATTCTTTTAGTTCCATTATTAAAGCTCAATCTGTAGGGGATTTTCAAGCTCTCCAACAAAAAAATAGAAGAATACTCAGAATTGATTTAAAAAGCCAACCTCTTAAAGGACTCAGTAAGCTGGCAAAAATGATTAAATCTTGAAAAATTTTTATGATAATGAGATAAAAAGCCTGGTGACTGTGTGTTCTTGTTTTTTAAAAACTGGATCAGAGGACAAACCCTCCATATCACAAGAGAGCATTACGGCTGATTCAATATGGCTCTAGAAAAAATAAAAGAATTCTATAAAAGACACATCACCCTTTTTAATTTCCTTTTTTTATTGCTCTTTATTTATCTATTTTTGTTCAGCCTTGAACTTATGGGATCCTCTTTAAAGCTGTTTGGAAAAGGATTTGCCAAAAATTTAATCGAAACAACCAGCAATCCTTTAGTGGGTTTGTTTATTGGTGTACTCGCTACCTCCATAGTCCAATCCTCTTCCTCAACCACCTCTATTGTGGTGGGCCTGGTGGCCGGGGGAGCTATCAATATCACCAATGCTATTCCCATTATAATGGGAGCCAATATAGGCACTTCAGTTACAAATCTAATTGTTTCTATGACCCAGGCAAAAAGAAGCATAGAATTCGAACGAGCTCTTTCAGCAGCCATTGTCCATGATTTTTTTAATGTGCTGGCTGTGGCTGTGTTGTTTCCTCTGCAGTATTTCACAAATTTTTTGGGATATGCCGCTACTTTTATGGGAAAGACATTTCAAAACATAGGAGGACTTAAATTTTTAAGTCCGGTCAAGGCTTTGACTCAACCCGCAGTGGATGTATTGATAAAATTTCTCGGTCACTATCCCTGGATTTTATTGATTATGTCTCTGGGATTTCTTTTATTAGCTCTTTCCCGAATGGTTAAATCTTTAAAAATACTGGTGGTACATAAAGCAGAAGTGTGGTTTGACAAATATATATTTAAAACAGCCTTTCGAGCTTTTTTATTAGGAATGATATTGACCTCCCTGGTGCAGAGCAGCTCTATCATCACTTCATTGGCGGTTCCTATGGCCGGAGCCGGGCTTTTAACCATCGCTCAAATATTTCCCTATACCTTAGGTTCCAATATAGGAACCACTGTCACCGCTATTTTAGCCGCTTTAGTCACAGGAAACCTGGCTGCCATTATTGTGGCCTTTTCCCATTTACTGTTCAATATAATGGGCATTGCTGTTTGGTGGCCCTTTAGATTTATCCCTATCTCTATGGCTAACAAATTCGCGACTTTTTCTGCCAAAAAAAAATACATACCTGTGGTATATATATTGATTGTATTTTTTGTGATTCCCATTTTAATTATATATTTATTTAGGTGATGAGTGAATAATTTCAGGTTGGAGGAGAGGTAGATATGTTTAAAAAATGGCTTTCCATCTTTAGAAAAGATACCTTAATGGATAAGGCATACCGAAGGTCATTCATTATGCTGGATTTAACCAGAGAAATGTTTTTAAAATCCAGAGAGTCTTTAAGAAACAGGGAAGACAGCGAAGTTGACATAAACATTCGTGATATGGATTTAGAGGTCAATAGTTATGAGAGGGAAGTCCGAAGGAATGTTTTCAATCATTTAGTGGTCAGCGGGCCTGAAATGCTGCCTTCAGGCATGGCCTTGGTCAGCATTATCATTGATATAGAACGCATTGGAGATTACGCTAAAAACATGGTTGAGTTGGCGTTAGAGCATCCAGGCAAGCTACACGGGGGAATATTAGAAGAGCAGCTCAAGCACATTGAAGAAGCTGTGGAAGATAATTTCATTAAAACCAGAGAATGCTTCGAGGCCGGAGAAAAGGAATCAGCTTTAATACTTCTGGAGAAATACAGCTGGGTCAATCAGTCCTGTGATGATTGCTTGATAGCGTTGGTTCGTGAAAAAGATAAGAACATTAAACCGGGGGATGCCGCAGCTCTGGCTCTCTATTCAAGGCAGTTGAAGCGAATCAATTCACATTTGAGGAATATCACCACCAGTGTGGTGAATCCATTTGACAGAATTGGATTCAATCCCAAAAAAACTGAAAAAAACCAAAACAAGCGTTAATCAGATTTCATAGGGGTTTGCCGCAGTAAGGACAGTACACAAAATCAGGGCCCACTGACCTCCCGCAATGAGGGCATTTTTGATGGCTGACCACTTGAGAATCGATTCTGGTTCTTTCCTGGGTGAAGACAGCTCCGCAGTTTTCACATTTCATAAAAGGAGCTCCTTTTTTAACAGGAAACAGAGGAATGAAAAACAGACTGAGATAACTGTCTGTTCTTTTTAAATACAAGTCAAAATGGCTGCATTCAGGGCAGTTTCGGGGGTTTTTATCCAGCTTTACAGTCTTGGGCTGTATTCCTCCAATAAAGAAAAACATATCAGAAGGTTAGAACTTAAACCCCAGGAGATTCCAATAATTTAAAAACCAGAGGAACACCACAAAAGTCACCAGAATCAGAAAATAATACATCCGGCTGCACCAGTTCCAATAATTTTTTATCCACACAATGCCTGAAAAAATAAACACCCCCACTGCCAGGACTAAGGATATAAAAGGAATCACCAGAAAGATTTTTAAAGCAAAGGGGATTCCATACATGATTTGTTCCGGATTACTCAGGAATGATACCAATCCAATGAGAAACAGAACACACAGACCGCTCATAATCCCGGCCGTGAGACGGAATGTCGGAGGAGCCTCTGGTTTTTCCAATAGGGGTTGGCAGACTTTACGTCTTAATGCGCCAAGAGGCCAGGAAAGAGTGGTGAGAAATAAAAACACCACCAGCCCCAGGATAAAAAAGTGGAAAGCCGGGGTTTCATGCCACTTGAGTTTAATAAAAGCGGCTGTTGGAGAGTCTCCGATAAAGAGATGAGTGATCTGACCGTCTTTGTTTTCCTTAAAAACAATTTTATCCTGGGATCTGACTTTCTTGAAGAGAAGAGGTTCGACTTGAGTCCACTGGCTTTGCCTGGGACCTGAGGAAATCAGAAGTCTCTGCTCCTCCATTGTTTTTATTTTAATAATTGAGAAAAGCTGGGCTGCTTTTTCAATACTGGAATGGTTCACCCTGGTTGATCTGTAAGTTCCACCAAATTTACTAAGATTAGAGGCTTCAGTTTCTGGCTTCACTTTAGGTCCTTGGTCTTTGGCTTTGGGGAAATAACGATCAAGAATTGACTCTATGAGTTGGATCCGTGAAGCCCCGCTTCCGCCCACACTGTTGTAGGAGACAAAAAATCCCATATTGTGTTCCGGGACAAGCACAAGATAAGAATGAAAAAGAAGAGTGTCCCCTCCATGCCCAATGGTATGCAGATTGTTATAGTCCCATTCCCAAAAGCCGTGAGCATTTCCGCTGAGGCGTGGATCATGAGTGAAAAGCGTGGTGTGCATGAGATGGGCGGTTTCTTCATTGAGGATTTTTATGTCATTATATTGGCCGTTTTGAAGATGAGCGATCATGAATTTGGAAATATCTTCCCCTGTGGTGCTCAAAGCACCAGCCGGAGCCATCCCATTAAGAAGCTCAAAATCATCTGGCTTCAAAACACCTTGTTCATACTTATAGCCCACTGACATATCATCAGCCAAGTACTCAGGAAGCGGCTGGCGAAATGTACTGTGATTCATTCCCAAAGGCTCGAAAATGTTGTCTTCAATGTATTCTTCAAATGAAACTCCTGAAATACATTCCACAATGTAGCCGGCAAGAGATGAGCCGTAATTGGAATAAGAGGTGATTTCTCCTGGGGGACGCACTCGTTTGGGCATATATTTTTTCAGAAAACCTTCAAGAGATAACAGGTCTTTGGGTTTACGGGCAGCCATTCCAATGGATTTTTCTTCAAAACCAGGAGTGTGAGACATAAGATGAGCCATGGTGATGGGTTCTGGAAATGTCTCAGGTATTTGAAATCCTTTGAGGTATTGGTTTATATCTTTATTCAGGTCGATTTTACCTTGTTCATAAAGCTGCATCACAGCAGTCCAAGTAAAAAGCTTGGATACAGAACCCGGCCGGAATAGGGTTTTATCAGCTTCAACCGGTTTGTTTTCAGCAAAGTCAGCAATACCGTATCCTTTGATTAGCCAAATTTTTCCGTTTTCAACCGCAGCAAAAGCAGCTCCGGCTATGTGTTTATCTGCAATATGAACAGCCATGATTCCGTCTACAAATTTTTCAAGGTCAATGGGATCAATATTCACCAGGGAAGTGAGAGCCTCTGCTTGGAATGGAGACCTGTTTATCTCAGGATCTTGGGCTTGGAGGGAAAGGCAAAGACTTAAAATCAATATAAAACCGGTTAAAACCGTACTCTTATTTTTTTTCATGGACTTATTCCTTTAGGTTTTTGTGTCTTTTTAAAATATATCATCAGATTTACAGATTCACAAGCCAAATTTTATTTAGACTGAAGCCGTTTAAATAAATGTGGTTTAAATAAATAACAGTAAGAAAAATTAAGATAAAAACGAGTATAATCCATAAAAATGAATTGAATTCAATAAAATGGATTTTTGTTGATTTTCGAAGATGAAAAAATAATTATATATTCCTGATAACAATAGAGTTAATTTAAATACTAATTTGGCCCAAAAATTGCATAATAAGAATTGCATAAGAAGTGTGATATAATGCATAAATTAATAATAAAAAAGGAAAAAATTGCTGTTATTATATTATAAGAGACAAACATTAACGAAAAAATGGATGCCAGGGGAGGTGATGCAGAAACAAAAAAGTATCAATCTAAAAAAATTAAGTTATTTAGGTCGGCTTGTGAAAAAATTTTCTAAAAACAGGGAATTCATCACAGGCTAGAGTATGAAAAATGAAAAAACTTGAGTCCTTAGCTTCAAAAAAGAAGAGAAGGACAAAAGGAGGAAAAATTGAGTAAATTTCGCAATTGTTTTTTTGCTGCACTCGGAGTTATTCTTCTTGTTGGAACCATCGCAGCACAAGCTCCGACTGGTAAGATAGTTGGAACGGTTACCGATGATCAGGGAGTACCTCTTCCAGGAGTGACGGTTGAAGCAGACAGTCCCAATATGGTTGGATCGGCCACGGCCGTAACCAATGTAGATGGAGTCTACCGCCTGTTTGGACTGCCCTCAGGAACCTACACCATTAGATATATGTTGGATGGTTTCAATACTGTGGTCCGACAAGACATCGTTGTGCTGGTGGAACAGACCATCACCGTGAATATTGACATGAAGCCCGGAGCCATCGAAGAAGAGATCACGGTTGTTGGACAGTCTCCCTTGGTTGATGTCAAGAGCACCACCAAAGGCATGACCATCACCAGGGAGATGTTTGAGACGCTGCCAAAAGGAAGAAATTTTGACACTTTGGTGACAGCGGTTCCTGGTGTGAATTCAGAGCCTTATGCGGGTGGACTTTCTGTTGACGGCGCCAGCGGTGCGGAGAATATGTATTATATGGATGGAATGGATATCACCAACATGGATCAGGGAAGCTTAGCCCAAGATGCTGCTTTTGAGTTTGTGGATGAAGTCAAGATCGTAGCCAGCGGATATCAGGCTGAGTTCGGAGGCTCCATGGGTGGAGTGGTCAATGTCATCACCCGTTCTGGTGGAAACGAATTTCATGGAGAACTCATCGGTTATTATTCAGGAAGCGCTCTGGAAGGCCAGGAAAGAGACTCTCTCAGAATCAGTCCTACAGATACCTCTGTGGCTGAGTATGTCAATTATCAGACCGGAGAAGGACTGGATCAAGCCCTGGGAAAAGACAAACAAAACCGGTATGAAGTGGGTTTTAGTCTGGGCGGCTATATCCTTAAAGACCGGCTGTGGTTTTTTGGAGCATTTTTGCCTGTTTTCCGTGATACCACCAGAGATGTGAACTGGGTACCCGCAGGAGTCGCTCCTGACAGCTCCCACACACAGAATCAGACCTATTGGAACGGGCAGTTCAAACTGACCGCTCAGCCTATGAAAAACCTAAGGGTGTCTGCTGCCGGTGTCGCTAATTTCTACAAATACAGAGGAACACTTCCGGCAAGAGACGGAACCGGTAATCCGGAAGGTGTGTACGGTGATATTGGTTTTGATTATCCCAATTACAGCGGAACGGTCACAGCCGAGTATTCAGTGGGTTCTAACCTGTTCTTCAGTCTGCGCGGAGGTTATTTCTTCAGCAATGAAACCAACCAGCAGGTACTGCCCCCGGATGATCCCAGATACCGCTTTTACAAAGAAGCACCGGGTTATGCCGCGACCAACAATCTGATGTTTCCTGAGATTCCGTCAAGCCTTCAGCATGGAACCGGCTGGTACAACATCAGTTACGATGAATTATTCGAGACCAAAAAGAACATCCGGAACCGGTTAGCGGTTAACTTTGATACCACTTTGTATGTGGACCTGATTGGTGAGCATGCCTGGAAAGCCGGTGTTCAGATGGTCCGGATTGAAGAAGACATTGACAATACCATCAATGAGATTTATGTCTTCTTAGGTTGGGACCGAAGCTTCACTTTCCTGGATACAGGAGAAATGGTACGCGGTACCTACGGATACTATGCAGTCAGAGGCGGAGACGCCGGACCTTACGGCACCTTTGCCAATCCCAACTCCTACCGCTGGGCTCTGTATCTCCAGGATTCCTGGACACCCAGCTTTGCCAACAACAAACTGACCTTGAACTTTGGATTGAGAGCTGAAAAAGAAGACATCCCCAGTTTCTCTAATCTTCCTGAATACGATTATCCGCCGGTACAATTTGATTTTGGGGATAAGATCGCTCCCAGATTGGGCTTCATCTATGACCTATTTGGTGATGCTTCCACTAAGATTTTCGGAAGTTATGGATGGTATTATGATGTCATGAAGCTGGATATGGCTGTGGGTTCTTACGGTGGATTCAAATGGTGGAGTGATTACTACACTCTGGATGATTATGACTTCACCAAGATCACCAAAGAGAATCCCGGTGGTGCTGGAACCTATCTGGAAACCTACAACTGGCGCGAACCTTCCTTTGACTCCACGGATCCGGATCTGTTACCCACCCTTCAGACAGAGCTTACTTTTGGTTTAGAAAGAAAGATCATAGAAAACCTTTCAGCTACCCTGAGAATCGTGAACAAGCACCTTGTCCGCACCATTGAGGACGTGGGAGTGCTGACATCAGGAGGCGAATCCTATTACACTGCCAATCCGGGATACGGCTATACCCGACCTGAATCTGAAGGCGGAAAATTTGCTGACATCTACCCGGCATGCCCCAAAGCCAAGCGTGAATACTGGGGTGTGAACATTGCTTTGGATAAGCGCTTCAGCAACAACTGGCTGGGTGGATTCTCTTACACCTGGAGCCGCCTGTGGGGTAACTACGGTGGTCTGGCAAGTTCAGATGAGTGGGGAAGAAATGACCCCAATGTGGAAAGATATTGGGACCTGTGGTGGCATATGTGGGATAAGAACCTGGATGAGATTACGGGCCTGCTCAACACAGACCGCCCGCACCAGTTCAAGGTCTATGGTTCTTATGCTTTCCCGTTTGGCTTGACTGTAGGAACCGTCATGAACGGTATGAGTGGAATTCCAGTCACCAGAGAGCTTCACACCGGACTGGAAGGATACTATCCGGATGGTCGCTTGACCGATGACAGAGCTCCTTTCCTATTTTTTGCTGACCTGTATGCCGAGTACAACCTGAGAGTGACCGACCGTTATAGAGTGCAGTTTACCATCAATGTGGACAATGTGTTTGATGTGTCCACAGCACGACGGATTTTTACCTTGATGAACCAAACATCTGCAGTGATGACTGATGCAGAAAGACTGGCAGGATGGACCTATGACAACACAACCAACACAGTGACCACCATTGACAGAACCATCAGCTATGTGCCTGATCCCCGTTTCCTCAAAGAAATGGCTTTCTATCCCCCAATCTCAGCTCGACTCGGAATCAAGTTCATATTCTAAATAGTTTAGGTTAAATTTAGGCCGGAAACACAAAGCCCTCTTTCCGGGGAGACCCGGGAAGGGGGCTTTTTTTATGAAAAGTTTAAGATGTGTTAGTCTTTTTTCTCAGCCAAAAATTCCAGCACTCTTTTGACGGTGGGCGCTTCAGGAGAATTAGGATCCAGTTCCAAGAATTTCTTAAAACTCGCTTCCGCGTTTTCAAAATCTCCTTTGTTGAGATAGACATAACCTAACTTTAAATAAGGAGGAGGCCAATCTGGTTTGATTTCAGTGGAAATGGTGAAATATTTGATAGCTTGGTCGATTTTTTGGTTGGCAAAGTAGATCTCGCCCACATTGTAAGCCAAAATTTCATTCTCCGGATAAGCCTCGAGAGACTGTTCAAAATAACTCTGTGCCTTTTCCAGGTCCTGCCTTTTCAGATAACATTCGCCGATTCCTGCCAGGGCTTTGGATGCCATCTCTTTTCCTGAGGCTTTATCTTCTTCTGCTTCTTCCAGCACTTTTTGGTAGTTTTCAATAGCCAGATCAAATTCTCCCATTTCTCTGTAGCAGTCACCAATACTGGCATAAGTTTGATAGGCATCTGGATTTTCTTCCAGAAACTGCTGGAGTAAAGAAAGCGCTTGGTCATATTTTTGTTCATTGTACAGAGCATTGGCCTGGTCAATAAGGTCCAGAGAAGAAGTTCCCTTAATATCCAGTCCTTCGGCTTGTATTTTTTTGAGGGTCAGTTCAATTTTTGGATTTCTCTCCAGCTGCCGGACATATATTTCCGTAGAAGCTGCGATATAACCTTCTTT
>DASRVI010000455.1:0-8570 GCA_035655135.1 Acidobacteriota bacterium
CCTTTGTGCTTCTGACCCTGGAGAACTATCTGGGACAGGAGGCCATGAGCCGGGTCATGAAGACCTATTTTGAGAGATGGCGTTTCCGTCATCCCCAAACTCAGGATTTTATTGATGTGACTGAAGAAGTGAGCGGAATGAATCTGGATTGGTTCTTTGATCAGTTTTTAAAAACCCCGGGTGCGCTGGATTATGCTGTATCACAGGTTCGATCACAGAAAATCAACGAGCCTAAAGGGATTTTTGATGAGGGTAAGCTTCTCCCTAAGGAAGGGGAGGAAGAACAAGAAGCAGAAGAAAAACAATATAAAAATACAGTTACAGTGGTTCGCAAGGGAGAGTGGATTTTTCCCCAGGACATCCTCATTACATTTGAAGACGGAGAAGAGATAAGAGAGTCTTGGAACGGTCAGGATAGATGGAAGCGGTTTATTTATTATAAACCAGTTAAGCTCAAATCTGCCTCTGTTGATCCTGAAAACAAAGTGGTGTTGGATATTAATTATCTGAATAATTCTCGCCTGCGTGAACCAGAAAAAGCGTCAGTGACAAAGTATTCTTTGAGTTTGATGCTCTTTTTCCAAAAGATACTCTCTTTTATGGTGGGGTAACAGGAGGCAAATATGAACGTATGGAAAAGCTATTTTCAAGGAATTAAAGATGCCTTAAGACCTAAGATGGTCTTTATTTTATGGTTGGTTAATTTCCTGTTTGCTTCGGTCCTGTATTTTCTTATCTCTGGTTTTCTGTCTGATTCCATCAGCTGGAGCAGTGCAGCCGAAACATTGATGAAAAAAGGGGATTTTAAAGTGATCCAGGATATTTTATTCCATCACAGCGGTGAGATCAGCACGATTTTTTCAGTGGGTATTATTCTGTTTTTTTTCTATTACCTAGCTTCTCTTTTTCTCAGGGGAGGAGTTCTGTATTCTCTGAGGGAATCCATGAATTCAAGTCCCAATGAAAAAAAGGAAAGATTTGCCTCTCTTTTTTTTAAAGGAGCAGGACAATTTTTCGGACGATTTTTCCGATTGATGATTTACTCGCTTATTTTCTGGGCAGGTTTTGTTTTGATCAATGTCTTATTCCATTTTATTGCTGGAATCCTAACAAACCAGGGGGCTAATGAAAAAATGCTCGTCATTACGTTCTGGGCTCGACTGGCGGTTTTCCTTTTCTTCTATTTCTTTGTTCTCATGGTCCTGGATTATGCCCGGATCAAGATTGTCCTTAAGAATTCCAGAAAAGTCTTTAAAAGTATGTTCTGGGCGCTGGGATTTGTTCTGAAAAAACTGGGCCGTACGTTAGCCCTTTATTATATTCTGGTGGTTACAGGTTTTTTGATTGCGTTTGTATACTGGCTGTTCGATTCTCTCATTACCAGACAGACTATGGCAATGGTCATATTAGTCTTTTTGTTAGGACAGGTGTTTATCTTTGCCCGAAGCTGGCTGACTGTGGCATTCCAGGCTGCTCAGATGAGATTTTTAACAGCCGGACACCAAAAATCCAAGTCGGATGAGATCCAAATTTAAGAAAAAAAAGAAGAATCACTATTGATCTCTTCTATAATTTAAATTATTCATAAATAGGAAGAAGTCAATAAGAAATTAGGTCTTGACACTAAATTTCCATTAATTATGATATAAATTATTAAAAAATAGAGGCATGTAAGGTTATGAATAAAATCAATTTAAAGGATTGGTTAGAGAAAGTAGACACACCTTGGGAGCCTAAAGAAATCGCCACCCTTCATGATGTGGCTCTTCGTATCGCAAAAATTCACGGCACTTATGACTGGCACACTCACAGATTTGAAGACGAACTCTTTTTAGTCCTAAAGGGGAAGATATTTATTGACACTCCCAAAGGCTCGGTCGAATTGAATGAAATGGAATCTTATTTGGTTAAAAAAGGCACCCGACACCGCTCCCGTTCGGATAAACCAGCTTGGGTGCTGCTTGTTGAGCCGGTTCATACTAAGACCAAAGGCGACTAACCTATATCATTCATAAAATATGTATGCCTTTTCATACATATTTATCATGACTGATTCTCTTATTCATGTTTTGTTTATCAAGGAAACAATTGTTAAGTTCAAACTTGTTATGAATTTAATTTTATGCATACATATTTTACCTTATAGGCGAGCCGATCTTACGTCATCTGCTTTGTTACAGGGCATTCGCGGTGAAGGACCACAGCTTCATGCCCTGCGCCTCGCATCTAACGTAATCTCAACTCGTGAATGACATAGGTTGGGTTGTTAGAATCTTCGGGTTGAAGATTCTTTATTTTTATAAAAATTGATTCGGTAGGAAACAGATTTACGGGGGATCATCATATAAGTATCAGTAAGATGAACCCCTATTTTATCTGAGGGAAGCACATCAAACAAATATTTTTGCTCTTTAAGCTCCCAGACCCCATAGCCTGGAGAGAACCTTTTGCTGGGCCACAAATTCATGTCTCTGGCTTTTTGAGCGATGATGCGGTCGCTTTGTCTGGCTGTTTCTTCAGCCGCCTCAGAACCAAACGCATCCAGTATATATCCTTTGAGAATTTCACCTTTGTCCATAAGCTGGGCACTTCTCTTTTCCAGTTCTGGTCCAATAGTGCAGATGCAAAAGGCAATTTTTTCAGCCCCTTTAAAAACAGGATGTTTGTTGGTTTGCTTATAATCTAGAATTGTATAAACAGCTCTGGGTTCAATCATCTCTGCTAAATCTGCTTTAAACTCCTGGATATATTTTTTCACTGAAGAGTTGATTTCACTGGTTTTTACTTTGTAACCAAGACGGACATGAATCCGCTTATCTTCAATACGAATCTTAAACTGATTTAAAAATGTGAAATTTTTATTCATTATATTTATAATACCATGAAATCGCTGTATAGATTAATAGCCTGGATTATTCACGAGTCGAGCTAATACAAAGCCCCAAGAAATTTGGGTGTTGCTGAAGCGACTTTGAAGATTTAGCCTTCTGATGAGTTTTTTGAGGGTATCCGGCGAAGCCGGGCTTCGAGTATGTCTGACCCACGGACGGGGGGGAGTTACGCAGGAGCCGAGAAAAACGAAGAAGAATGGCGTTAAAAATCTGAACGGAGCACAAGTAACATCCAAATTTCAGATCGGCTCGCCTCCAATGGTAAAAAAATGGCGATTAAAATAAAAAATACATACAGAAAAAATTTTCAAGTCATTGTTCTTGAAAAGATCTTGTATATCGCTGAAAATAAAATGATAATGAAAACATCGCCATTTTTTTATGAATAGGTCAGGATAGTAAAGGAGAGATGATAATGGCTGAAAGAGTGAAACCGTTTCAGGAATCAGTGATCAGAGAGATGACCCGGTTGGGAGATGAGACAGGAGCGGTTAATCTGTCTCAAGGTCTTCCTGACTTTGATCCTCCCCAGGAAATTTTAGATGCAGCCAAACAAGCTATTGATGGAAAAAAGAATCAATACACATTTCCTTTTGGCTCCTTGGCTTTTCGAGAGGCTGTGGCAAAAAAGACATCTGAATACAACAAAATCCCAACAGATCCAGAGGAAGAAGTCACTGTGACATGCGGGGTCAGTGAAGCGCTCATGGTGTCCATGCTTGCCCTCACAGATCCAGGAGACGAGGTTATTATTTTTGAACCCTGGTATGAAAATTATGTTCCTGATTGTTTTATGGCCGGAGTCAAGCCTGTTTTTTTTGAACAGGAGCTTCCTGACTATGAAATCGATTTTGATAAATTGGAGAAACTTATAAGTTCCCGCACAAGATTAGTCATCATCAACACTCCTCAGAACCCAAACGGCAAGGTTTTTTCTGAAAAAGAGCTTTTAAAAATAGCAAATTTGTGTGAAAAACACAATCTTATTGCGGTCAGTGATGAGATCTATGAACACATCACTTATGACTCTTATCAGCACATAAGCCCGGCCAGCATAGATGGAATGAAAGGGCAAGCTGTGACCATAAGCGGCCTGGGGAAGACCTATTCTGTGACAGGATGGAGAGTGGGATGGATTGTGGCTGCTCCTGAGCTGACCAGACCCATGAGAAAGGTTCATGATTATTTAACAGTATGTGCCCCAGCCCCTTTCCAAGCTGCTGGAATAAAAGCTCTGGAGCTGCCCACAGGATATTATAAACACATGAAAAAAGAATATAAGGAAAGAAGAAAGCTTCTTCTCAATGTCCTGGATGAAGTGGGGATGGGCTATTATAAACCCAATGGCGCCTACTATGTCATGGCTGATTTCTCTCATATGGATTGGGATGGAGAGTCTTATGCTCGAGACGATTGGACTGAAGACAGAGCTTTTGCTGAATACATGGCAAGAGAGATCAAAGTGGCTGTGGTCCCAGGGTCCAGTTTTTATGCCGGGGAAGACAAAGGAACAACTCAAGTGAGGTTTAATTTTGCCAAAAAAATGTCCACGCTTAAAGAAGCTGTACAAAGACTGAAGAAACTTAAGAAAAAATCATAGAGATCCAACTTTTGGAAGGGTGGAGAGTCCGTTGTTCTTGGCATCAGACAGCATAACTTTCTTAAGCTCTTTTTGAATATCAGAATCAATCAGAGACACAGGCTGTTTCAGGATTTCTTCGATTTTATCCGCTGCTCTGTCTGAGATTGATTTATTGCCTTTGCCAGCCCATTCGTCGTAGGTATCCCTGTCAATGACATCCGGGAAGATGTGTTCCTGACGGTACCATTTTCTGGTGTTGGGTTTAGATAAGAATTGGGTTTCCGGAGTTATATCCTTAAACAGGTCTAAAGCTAAGGGTTCATCCCTCTGGGATATCCCTCTGATCAGTCTTTTGGCCATTCCGCAGATTTCATTGTCCACCACCAGTTTTTCCAAACTCTGACAGCTTTCAAAATCCATCATGCCTGGCCCTGAAATGACATTGATTCCTGCTAGAGCAGCCAGAACAGCTCCTATGCCTGACTCCAAACCTGCCTGGTTGTCATTAAGTTTGGAATCACTAAGTCCCATATAAGCATGGGTTGGGAGATTCAGATGTTTGCCTATTTGGGCATAGGCGGCATCGATCATCATGGTCTCGATCGCTCCCATGGGTGTGGTCCCTTTCCGCATATCAAAACTGGAAGGAGAGCCACCAAATATAACCGGTGATCCTTTGGAGGCCAGCTGGCAGATGACAAGGCCTGATAAATTTTCGGCTGTATGCTGGACCAAAGTTCCGGCAAGGGTCACTGGAGAAGTGGCTCCTGTCATGCCCATAGAGATCAGTTCTGACGGAATGCCGGCTCTGGCACTGTCTATAAGGCTCTGAGCCGTGAGGTTGCTCCATTTAAGAGGAGGGGAGGGGCAGGCGTCAAAAATAGCCAGAGGCTTTTGTCTGAGATTATTTTCACTCCCTCTCACAGCCACCAGCATATCAAACATAGGTTTGAAGCCTTCCACTCTAAAGGTTCCTGTAACCACAGGTTTTTCTGAGTACTGAAGTCCGATATAAAGACGGTAGCTGTCTCCAATGATCTCTGGTACATCACTGCTTATGATGCCTGTGCTCTGGAAATCAATATTGTCGAGTTTGTCTGTAATTTTAGCGAACTGAACCAGGTCTTTGGTTGTGGCTTTCCGCTGGGATTTTGATTTATGGTCAAGTACAGTGACAGCAGCAGAACCAGGATCAAAATGAATGTTGTCGCCTCCTACTTTGTACTTTTGTTCGCCTGACCTGTCATACAGTTCAACCGTAGAAGGCGAGGTTGACAAAGCTTTTTCAACTAATTCTTGCTTGATAAAGACTCTGTTTTCTTTTTCATTTATTTGAGCCCCTGCTTGCTTTAAAAGTTTTTTAGCTTCCTTGTTTTCCACAAAGACTCCGTATTTCTCAAGAAGCTCATAACTTTCAGCCAGTATTTTTTTTAACAGAGGTTCACTAAGAGGCTTGTATTGAGGCCTTAATGCTTTGATCATTTTATTTTCCTTATTTTTGGGTTAATGTTTTGGCTAATTTTGTGGCTGACATAGCATTTTCCGCATATCCATGAGCTCCGATATCTTCAGCCCATTTTTTGTTCACCGGAGCTCCTCCGACCAATACTTTAAATTGACGGTAAAGATTTTTGGATTTGAGAAGTTCGACCAGAGTTTTCTGTTTGATCATGGTGGTGGTCAAAAGGGAAGAGACACAGATTAGATCTGCTTTTTCTTGTTGAGCGGTTTTGATGAAATTTTGTAATTTGACATCAGCTCCCAGGTCAATAACATCAAATCCATTGGCAGACAGCATGGAAGACACCAGATTTTTACCGATGTCATGAATATCACCTTCAATGGTTCCAATAATAACTTTTCCCTGGGATTTGGCTGTTAATTTCTTTTTCTTAAGCTCGGGCTGGAGCAGGACCATGACTGCTTTCATGCACTCAGCACTGGAGATCAGTTCAGGAAGAAAATACTCTCCTTTTTCCCATAGGTCTCCGGCTTTTTGTATTCCTGGAACAAATCCATTTTCGATCACATCAATTAAATCAAGATTTTCATCAATGGCTTGTCTGGCAAGCTTCTCTGCCTTTTCTTTATTTCCTTGTACAATGGCTTGTTTCATATCCGATAATTGTTTCTCCTTAATCATGAAAGCTCCTTAACATTATTTTTTAGGGATTTGGTTCAGATGACATGAGTTCCTTTCTCGATTTTTATCTGGTATATCCCTAATTTTTTATTAAATTTTTTTAAATACAATTTTTCTATTTGCTCATTAAATGGGTCAACAGCTTCTTGTTTGATGAGATTTATGGTGCATCCTCCAAATCCACCTCCCATCATCCGGGCCCCCAGAAAAGCCTCTTGGTCTGCAGTGATTTGGACCAAATAATCCAGCTCTTGACAGCTCACTTCATACTCATTTTTAAGCCCCTGGTGGGTTTGATACATCTTTTTCCCAAATGATTCCAGGTCGTTGCGTTTGAGGTCCTCACAGGCCGTTAAAAGCCTGTCATTCTCTGCGACCACATAATGACAGCGTTTGTATAGAGTGGAGTCCATCTGATCTTTAACAGATTCCAGGAATTTGAGATTCACATCTCTAAGGCTTTTTATGCCCGATCGGTCCTGCTGAAGATATTGGACACCCTGTTCGCACTGATTTCTTCTTTTGTTGTATTCAGATGAGGCCAGAGAATGGGATACGCGGGTGTCATACAGCACAATACGGTTTCCTTTAAAATCAAAGGGGACATACTCATAATCAAGAGAACGGCAGTCGAGTTTAATGACTTTTTTAGGCAAGCCGTAGATATTAGTGAATTGGTCCATGATACCGCACCGCACTCCCACAAATTCATTTTCAGCTCTTTGGGATAATTTGACAAGCTCTAGTTTTTGGATGCCCCATTGAAACAGATGGTTTAATGAAAAAGCCAAGCCGGCTTCTAAGGCTGCTGAAGAAGATAAACCAGCTCCAATAGGAATGTTTCCACCAAAAACACAATCGAATCCAGGGACTTTATACCCCATTTTGTAATTTGGTCAATAACTCCCAATAGGTAATTAGCCCATTGAGTTTGGCTTTTCTTAAAATTGCTTGATTTTATCTCAATATATTCGTTCATATCTACAGAAAAGAACCGATATTGATTTTGCGTATTAGAGGAAACAGCGAAGACAATGGCTTTATCCACTGCTGTGGGAAGGACAAACCCTTCATTATAATCCGTGTGTTCTCCTATGAGATTGATCCGACCCGGAGAACGGACCAGTAATGGTTTTTTATGAAACTTATTTTTAAAATGTTGGGAGACAGCGTTTATTTTACTATCTATCATAGGTCTTTGTTTATGAGGGTATCTGGATGAATATGTTTACATCAGAGACGCACAAAAGTCAAATCTTCCTGAATTTCATCAAACTTACAATTTTGACATGTGAATATATCAGGAACAAACTCATTAATAAGGAAGAAACCCCATATTTTTCCCTCTTAATGGTTCTTAAATGAGGTCCAGGATGACTTGTTTCAGAGCTTTGTATTCACTGATTTTAAGAGTTTTTCTTCTTTTCCATATCTGGCTTCGGTTTTTTCTGTATTTGATGGCCACTTCTTCATTATTCTCGTTTTTTAGCATATCTGAGATAAGAGAAAAGTCTTTTTGATTCCATCCGGATATCAGAGAATCTAAGACCATGAATAATCTATTAAACTGAGCAGACAATTTTTGGGATTTAATCTGGAATAATATTCTTGGTTGAGTTCCTTTCTTCTTTTCAAGCGTTTCTCTAGCTTTTGAAATGCCTTCTCCCATTAATCTCAATGATGTTTTTTTGCTGATAGATGAAGAAATCTCTCCGTGAAGAAGAACATAAGATAATTGAAAAGGAATATTCCATTCAATGATGCTTTCTTCAAGATAAAATATGGACAGGAGAGCGGTCTTTGTAGAGGAGGGAATTCCTAGAAATTCACGGTTGATGGTGATGGAGTAGGGAGAAAGAAGATGAGATCGATAATTTTTGGAGCAAGATGATATCAGGGTTTTGAGTATTTTTAGATATTCTTGTGATTTTTCAGAAGAAACATAGGGAATGTG
>DASRVI010000456.1:0-5788 GCA_035655135.1 Acidobacteriota bacterium
CAACAGCTTTCCTTTCCACAGCAGGCCATTCCTTTTCTATGACAGCGGTCAGGACAATTCGCTTGGCCATCATGCCCAGGTCTTGATTGCGTTGGGATTCAGGCGATAGCTTGGAATGCTCGCTGATATTTGTAAATCCCACCTCATTCAAGAGATTCTGAAGATCTTGGAAGGCATAGAGTCTTTCTGCATAGAATTGATCCGCAATCACTCCCTTGGTGACATGGGTGATGACTTCCCTGGAAATCAACCGATCACCGCTTTTTGAGAGGGACCGCTCCCGGCACACAAAATAGTTCTTGTCAATCCATTCCCAGCTTCTGGGCTCGAAATGTTCTCTCATGTATTTCCCATCGGTTACATCAATCAGCAATTTTCCTTCCGGTTTCAGTATACGCTTGACTTCCTCCAGAACTCTCTGGTCATCCTTGGCTGATTCAAAATAACCGAAGCTGTTTCCAGCAATGAGGACTGCGTCAAAACTGTTGTCTTTAAACCTCAGTTTCCGGGCATCCCCTTCCTTGAATTGGACCTTTAATCCTGCTTGTTTATTGAGTTTTCTGGCTCGATTGATAAGATAGTGAGACCGGTCAAGACCTGTGACTTGAGTGTATCCTCGGCTGGCTAATTCAAGGGAATGCCTCCCTTGGCCACAGCAGAGGTCAAGGATTTGAGCATCTTTGGGAAGGTCAAGAGCGGAAACGAACAGATCCAATTCATCTTTGGTGATTTTTGCGTCTTCCACCACATCTCCGTCAGTGCGCAGGTAATTTGCATTAAAAATAAGGCGCCACCAGTCTGCTTTGACATAACTTTCCAAATCTTCAACGGGGCCCAATACTTCCACCAGTGCAGAATTTTTATTTTTTGTCTTGTTGTTCATTTATTTATTTCCCTTTTTTTGCTTATGCCTAACAGAATATGTTGGGTATATTATACAACCGTTTTGTTTTTTATCATAGAGTACATTTTTATAATTTTTTTTGAAAATAAGTCAGATTCGACTTATACCTAGCGGTAAGTAAAGGCAAGTCTATTTCACTACTCGTAGCGCAGAGCTTCCACAGGATTGGTGCGGGCTGTTTTCATGATTTTAAACAGGATCGAACCCATGATCACAGCAGCGGTGATCAAGGTCCCTGTAACAAATGGTAAAATACTCAGCTCAATCCGGTAGGCAAAGTTTTGAAGCCATCCCTGCAAAAGAAAGTAAGTTACCGGACAGGCCATCATGGCAGCAGCACCGATCAAGGCTAAAAAATCCTTAGACATGAGAGTCAATATGGACCTTTCGCGGGCTCCAATCAATTGTCTTTCCCCGGATGAGAATGTAGCGAAAGAATCCGGTTCTTGCCTGTAAATGAAAAACAGCAGGCTGAATTTCATGGCGAAGGGACTTGAGATGCATATCCCCCAGCTCTCCATCTCCCGAATTCGCTGCCATGTGGTTTTCTCTACCCGCTTGAGATGAGTCAGAGACCTAAGGGGGTTGTCTGTGGGAAGATAGGTCTTGATCGGCAAATCGAAATCCTTGGGTCCATAGAATATCTTGATCGTGGATGATGCTGACGGACATACCGGGTATGTCATGATAGTCAAGCTGGGCTTTGACCCAAGTCTGAGCAAAGAGCAAAGGTTTATCTCAGGATATGACTTATGAATTATTAGAGAAGTTGTCTTATAGATGTCCTTATATTATCAAAAACACTTTCCCAATTTCCTTTTTCCAGATGAAACACTTTTGAATCATTTCTTTTTTTTATACTGTCTATAAACGGATCTCGGGATAAAGCGATGGTGGCGATAACCGGTTTTTCAGAATCGAGAATTTTTTGAATCGCTTTTTTAAACTTCTCTGAGTACAGCTCCATTTTTCCGATTTCATCCACCATGAAAATATCTGAATTTTCATACCCTTTGATGAATTGATTCATGATTCTGTTAACAGCCCGGACATCAACATAATATTTTGACACCCTGATTTTGCTTTTGATATCAACAGAAGCCATTATCTCTTCTTTTCCTGAAGAAAGGTCAATAATTTTGAATCCGCATCTCTGGTTTCCTCTTCTGATTTCAGGGGTCAAGATACCAGAGATTTTTCGTTCTATAAACTCACTCTTTAATTTTTGGACAAGGGTGCTCTTGCCGCAGCCGGGTCTTCCTGTTATGAGAATATTTTTATTTATCCTCATTTGCTTTTTTAGATTCCCTTCGTTTGATCACAACAAGAGTGATATCGTCCTCCTGGGGTGTATTTTTGGTGTGAGTGGTGACAGCTTGAAGAACAGCGGCTTGGATCTCACCGGCAGAAAGAGAGGCATTGTCCCTGATGACTTGAATCAATCGCTCTTCGCCAAACAGTTTGTCCTCGATCTTTTTTATATCCGGTGCTCTTGCTTCTGTGATTCCGTCAGTGAATAAAACAAGAACATCGCCGGGATTCAAGGCCGTTGTTTGCTGCGAGTATTTTTGATCCGGAAGAAAGCCTAAAACCACTCCTCCTTTTGTCAGCCGTCTGATGTTTTTATTCACCCTCCAGAGAATAGGAGGATTGTGGCCTGCATTGGTGGAGGTGAAGGTAGACTGGCTTCTATCCAGAAGTCCATAAAAAAAGGTCACAAACATGTTGGAATCCGTGGATTTTGCGATCATATTGTTGATGCGGGTAGCCACCTCCCCTACCTTTTTGGTTTCCATGGTCTGTGAATGAAAGCTTGCCTGGAGATTGGCCATCAGAAGAGCGGCCGGGATTCCCTTTCCTGAGACATCAGCAATGGCAATGCCCAGCCGGCCTTTTCCCAAATCCAGAAAATCAAAATAATCCCCGCCCACTTGCTTGCTGGGAATGCTGGTCCCTACGATTTCGAATCCGGGGAATTGAGGCATCTCATGGGGCAGAAGTCTTTCCTGAATTTTTCGAGCTGTTTCCAGCTCACCTTCCAGATGAGCTCGAAGCACAGCCTCCTCCCTCCCTTTTTTAACAGCAGAGACCATGGAGTTGAATGAGCTGGCTAGGTCACCCAATTCATCTTCGTTAGGGATGTCAATTTTGGTGTCCAGGTCTCCCTTGGCGATCCGTTTTGTTCCGCGGTAAAGGGCTCGAACAGCTGATGTGAAGCCTGTGGTGATTCGAATGCCGAAGAAGAATAATAGGGCTTCAAAAAAAAGCAGCATCACTGCGATGACAATAATGGAGAGCATAACAGCCTGGCCAAAGGGATTTTTTTCAGATGTGACTTCTTCAAAAATACTGGCTATGCTCACTTCAATGACCAGCAGCATTTTTTGCTTCTGGAATTTTCCCTCTTTGAGTTCAATAATGTCAACATCTGTCACTCCAAATCCAAGAGGTTTATGCCAAAGTGATTTCTTTTCTTGAGAATTATTTTTTTTCGAATCTTGTTCAGGAATAAACTTGCCTTGGATTTTTTCAGGGGGGGTTTTTGCGTCTGGTCTCAAAGTACTGACTTCGCTGCCCCTAATAGTCAGGGTCATTGATGGAGCGAACCGAACATTGCCCTGGATGATTTTGGCCAGACGGTCCATCATGACCGAATCCACCGCTCCTCCCTGGATTTGGAAGCTGGAGGATTCTCCTTTTTTTATGTGAATGATCCACAGATCAGGCTCTATCCAGAAATAATCGGCTTGATTGAAGGGCTCTTTACCGGCAAAGGGAGATCCTTCTGAAGGAAGGGAAGCCAGAAAATCTTGAATCCAAGGAGGTTGGCCTTGTTTGGAAGGAATCTTAGTTTCTGTTCCTTTATAAAAAAAGGATTTAGGAAAAAAAGAGGGAATGAAGTTTTCGTCTGTAGATGCGAATTCAGTCCAATTTTGAAGAACAGACCTGACCCTGGCTCCTCGGGTGGCACCGAGTGTTCCATAGAGTATAATAAGCCCCATGAATATAATGAGCAGGGCGGGAATCACAGCAATCAAGAAAGCGCTCAGGGCTAATTTTGGCCTGATTTTCATGAAATGAAGACGTGCCCGGAAGAATAGATGGACAAGGCTGAATACCCAAAACAGCTCAAGAGAACCTGTCGCATACTGGCTGAGAGAAACGCCTAGACCTGTTGTTTCTGAGGCCACAGTGTATCCTATTTGGACATCCCCGTTCACTGGTTTTTGGGTTTCTGTAGTGGAAATGGCTTTTCCTCCGGTGATGATCAGAATACAGGCTAGGAACCCTAAAAGAAACAAGGCAGCCCGTCTGCGGGATGTGAGGTGACGAAAGGGTCTGTACTTTCGGAATAACAGAAAGACAAAGGAACCTGTTAAGGCTGCTAACCAGAGGCTTCCACCTTGGGAAAAGAGTATGGGTAAAATAAAGCTTAGGGTAATCCAAATGATCCAGAACTTTTTAAATTTTGTGTCCAGAAGGAGCATCCGGACCGCCAGTCCCCAAGTGGCGAGGGCGATGAGAGCCAGAAACCAGGAGGCGACAGGATGAGAGGGGCTGATCATATGCCTTAAAAGGCCGAGTAAAAAACTGCCTAACAAAATCCCTAGAGAAAATTTCCATACCGGCTTATTGAGAGGAGAGGTTTGTTTTTTGCTGCTTTTTTCCAGTCTCAGTTCTTCAGGAATGTATTTATCTTCCTGGTTGGGGGCTTCTTTTTTATCAGAGAGATCTTTCTTTTTGAAACGCTGAAGGATTCTTTCCATTCGTTAACGCCTAAGGGGATTTTGATAACCTTGTTTAGCTAATACCACAGGAGTGAGCTGTGGTCAAGTTGAAGTGTAAAATAAAGAACCTTCTACCATTTCCATGACTTTGGCTTCAATTAAAGAAGGCCCACTGTATATTTTTTTGTTTTTCATTGAATCAAAGATAAAACAGAAACTGTTGCCACGGAAACCAATATGGCAAGGATAAAACTGAGAAGGTTTCTTATAAAGGCAAATTGTTTCCCCAGAACAGCGGCTTCAGCAGGCAGTTGAATGATCCCCACAGTGACCCAAACAAGGATTGAAACATCGCTTCCACACAGTATTTATAAAGAAAGATTGTATTAATATTGGTATTTTTGAACAATGTAATATAAAATGACAATATATTGACAGATATTACAACATATGTTATAAAGGGATTAGTCTTTTATTGGAGCAGATGAAATGATGGATACTTTTTATAAAAAAATGGGGAAGCGGATTAAAGTCCTGAGAGAAAAGGCAGGATATTCCCAGGAAAAATTAGCTGATTTACTTGGAATCAGCAGAGTTTCGTTATCTCAAATTGAGACCGGAAGCAGGAGAATAAGTGCAGAAGAAGTTGCAAGGCTTTCAAAAATATTCAATGTGACTTCAGATATTTTATTAGATTTGAAAAAAGAGATTGAAGTGGTCTTAGAGAAAGCAGACCAATCAAAAAGACAAAAACCAGGCCTCAGGATTAATGTGCCACAGAAAAATTTAGATAAATTTAAAGAAGTACTGATCTATATCCTTAATAAAGTCGGCTCTAAACCGAATATTGGAGAATCTGTGTTGTATAAGCTGCTCTACTTTATTGATTTTAACTATTATGAGAAGTATGAAGAACAGATTATAGGGGCTACCTATATAAAAAATAATTATGGTCCAACTCCTAAAGAATTTATTGTGGTGATTGAGGAGATGCTGTATCAAGAAGAGATCGTTAAAGTGGAAGATAAATATTTTCAGTATCCTCAAAGGAAATATCTTCCTTTAAGGCCTCCGGATTTATCAGGATTGAAGGCCAATGAGCTAAAGGTTGTTGATGAGGTATTGGAAAAATACTCTGATATGAACGCCAAACAGA
>DASRVI010000457.1:0-2940 GCA_035655135.1 Acidobacteriota bacterium
GACATTAAGACGATAGAAAAGGTCTTCTCTAAATCGTTTGTTTTTAATGAGTTCCTCAAGGTCTGTATTTGTAGCGGCAATGACTCGAGTATTAACCTTAATGGTTTTTGTGCCACCCAGCATCATAAATTCTTTTTCCTGCATCACTCTGAGCAGCTTTGCCTGGGTTTCCATATTTAAAGAAGAAATTTCATCAAAAAAAATACTTCCTTTGTCTGCGGCTTCAAACAATCCTTTTTTTTGGCTGACAGCTCCTGTAAAAGCTCCTTTGACATGGCCGAACAGATGGCTTTCCAATAGTTCTGGGGGGAGGGAACCGCTGTTAACAGTGATAAAAGGAAAATGAGTGCGCTCACTGTTTTGATGAATGGCTCTAGCCACAAGCTCTTTTCCAGTGCCGCTTTCCCCCTGGATAAGGATGGTGCTTCGAGTGGATGCCACTGCTTTTATCACAGAGAAAACATCCTGCATATTTTTACTTTTTCCGATTATATTATCAAAACTGAACTTTCTTTTGAGTTCATCTTTTAACTTTATATTTTCATCTTGAAGTTTTTTATGTTTGATGGCTCTTTTGACAGTGATAAGAAGTTCATCGTGTTTGAATGGTTTTTGGATATAATCAAAAGCTCCTTTTTTCATAGCAGAGATAGCTGATTCCACTGAAGCATACGCTGTGATGATGATAACAACAGCACTAGGATCCATCTTTTTTATTTTTTGAAGGACTTCTATCCCATCCATTCCTGGCATCAAAAGATCCAGAAGAACTAAGTCAAAAGATTCTGATTCATGCTTTTTTAGGGCTTCTGGACCGCTGGAGGATAATTCGCATTCATATCCCTCAGAACACAGCAAATCTTCCAGTACTTCATGGATTATTTTTTCATCGTCGATGATATGAATGATTTCTTTTTCAGCCATTTTTTATATAGATAAGGATTTATCTTCTCCTTTTTTTTTCTGTTTGATAGGGATAAATATAGTGAAAGTGGTTCCATGATCCACCTGGCTTTCAACATCGATATGTCCTTCATGTTCCTTTATTATGGCATAACTTATGGAAAGCCCCAGCCCAGTTCCTTTGCCAAATCCTTTTGTGGTGAAGAAGGGATCGAAAATGTTAGCGATATGTTGGCTCTTTATTCCAATCCCTGTGTCCTTTATTTTTATGGCATTATACTCGTTTTTTTGGAAAAGACTTATTTCAAGCTTTCCTCCATTTGGCATGGCGTCAAGTGCGTTGAGAATGATATTAATGAAGACTTGTTGAAGCTTTTCTTCTTGAGCCAAAATGGGTTCCACCTCTTTTAGTTCTAACTCTAGATCGATATTCATGTTTTTCAATTTGTAATCGATTAAGGAGATGATTGAGAGCAGGCTTTCTTTTAGATTGATTTTCTGCTGGCTGGTTTTGGATGGATCTCGTGCCAGATTCAAGAGATTTTTTACGATTTTTCCGACCCTGTCTGCCTGGTCCTCGATTTTTTTTAGGATTTGGGTATGAGTGGTGTGATTGAGTTTTTTTTGGAGCATTTGGACATAACTTGATATGCCTGTCAAAGGGGTGTTTATTTCATGAGCTACTCCTGCAGATAGCAATCCCAAAGAAGCTAGTTTTTCAGAGGTCAGGAGCTGCTGCTGAAGGGAAATTTTTTCTGTGGTATCATCAAAAACGATGATGGTGCCGTAAGGATTCATTTTATTGTCGAGAAGAGGAGTTTTTGCGATGTCAAAGATTTTCTTTTTTCCTTGAGGCAAATCAAGAGTTATCTCACTTAAAAGGCGAAATCCTTTCTGGGTATCAGATGGGAATAAGGCAGAATAATTCTTGTTCCCTATAACTTGTAATAATTTTTTCCCTTCGACATTTTCTTTTTTTTGAGAAAAAGTCTCCTCCATGACCCGATTCCATCCAATTATTTTTCCCTCTTGATCCATGACCGCCACCCCAACTGTGAGGCTCTCAATTATATTTTCGCTGTAATCTTTAAGCTGTTCCAGTTCCAAGGCTCTGTCCCTGGCTTGATCATAAAGGTAAGCGTTTTCCAAAGCTAAAGCCATTGGAGAGGATATGGTTCTTAAAAGTTCCCTGTCTTCTGAATTCAAGTAGGTGTTGTCATTTTTTTTCCCCATAGCAAGACAGCCAATGAGTTTTTCCTCAACTTTAAGTGGAAGAAGATGGAAAAAGCCCAGAGAAGAAAATTCGTTTTCTTTTATGAGATGTTTTTTTTCTTCGGTAAGAGAATAAAGGGACACAAAATCCTGTTCTTTTATTTTATTTAATAGATTGTTGTTTAAATGGATGTTTTTTTGAGATGGGGAAGGGTTCCCTCTTGAATTTTGGATGTAAAGAGTATTTTTCTTTTTTTTATTGGGAAGCAGAAGAGCGATCGAAGTGAGAGATAGGGCGTTGTAGATCAATTCTAGAAGAGACTCGGATAATTTTTGAAGATCTTTTTCCCGGCTCAGCTCTTGACTTATGGAAAGAAGGGTTCTTCGGTACTCATAACTTCTTTTGTAAATAACACGATCCAAAAGAGATTGTATTAATTTTTTTAAGGGTGAGAATAAAGTGGCACCCAAAATTATAGCTAGAATCCCCAGTATCAAAGCGTTTAATTTGTTTTCAGAGAATATTTTTGTTTGAGAGCTCACTACAAAGTAGAGTATGGCTATAACCACATATGATGAGACTAGAGTGACAGCCTTTTTTAAAATGACCTCTAAGTCCATCAGCTTGTATCTTGAGATTGAATAGGCAAATGTGAGTGGGATGAGTGCCTGAAGTATGACAGTCAATTCTCCAATTTTTGAAGGAACGGCTCCCAGCATAAAGGGGACTGAATACAAAATCGAAAAGGGAATAATCCCTAATCCCAATCCGTAAGCGATCCACTTGAGCTGTTTTTTGATTATAAAGTCAGTGAATTTATAAGA
>DASRVI010000458.1:0-3759 GCA_035655135.1 Acidobacteriota bacterium
AGCCCTCTGAGATGTCTTGACAGGGCCTGTTCCTTGAATTTCAGCGAAAAAGAATTTTGAGCCTAAAGAGTGACAGTCAGAACATCCGTTGATTCCCAGAGACTTCTGCAAAGGCCTCACTTGATGCGACAACGGCCACAAGACGGGCTGGACAGCTGGGTGTTTTGTGACTTCCAGATTTCCTTGGGAATTAAGGAGGAACATTTTTCCATTGGATACATAAACATAATCTTTATCTGTTTCCGTTTCTTTGGATGGGTCAGATTCTGAAAGAGCTCTCAGGATTTTTTGAACCTGTTCTTCAGTGAAAAGTTCTTGATGCCCCACTGTTTCGATAATACAACGAAGATTCAATTCTGAAATCAAATTCTTAATTTCATCTTCTTGAAGCCAGCATAATCTGGGAATATCCTGGGCTTTCCCTTTCCACTCTCTTTTTTTAAGATACCCTTCAGATATTTGGAAAATTTTGTTTTTATAGACCAGCGCCGGCTTTCCCGGATGACCCTTGACCTCATCTAAAGCAGCCAGGGTGTCTTGAATCCTGTACTCTATATCCCTTTCAAGGGGTTCAGAATCAATGTCAAACTCAGGGATTAAAGGAGTTAGGGTGCTGTTTTTTTTGAGAGCCCAGTAAATTTCAATTTCAGGAGTATTTCCAGGGTATGGGAAAGCATTCAACCCTCCGTCATAGCTTAATTTATATAATTTTCCTGATGAAATAAAAACCGGAGTCCCCCCAATGTCTGGAATAGAGGAAAAAGCAGAGAGGATTTCAGTGGCTTCTGATTCAGGATGAAGTATTTGGCCAGCTTTTTCTTGGACTGTAGAAGGTCTCAGCGGATGAACTTCATTTTCCTGAATATAGCCCCAAAAAGAAGGCCAAACAAGGCGGTGGGGAGTCAGTTTACCGTTTGAATCCCGTTGGAAAACAGGCTCTTGGATCACAGGATAATCCATGTCCCACCGGGCGATTCCATAAATTCCCATGCGGTTAGCCCGAGAACTTTTTACCTGGTTTAAATTTTTTTCAGGGATAGATCCCGAGTGACAGGCAGTGCAGGAAAGCTTTTCCATATGAACAGGAGGGATTTTTTTATGAGTGGGATAAGGAGCTCCCAGCCGGCCTGCAGTAAAAGTTTTTTGAATGGATTTATTTTCTCTTAAATGGCATCCTCGGCATGTGAAATCAGAGGCAGAAGGCATTTTCATCTGCTCTGACTCTCCTTCATAACCTCTGATCATGGTGTGAGAGAGGTCATTTCGATGGCAGTCCACGCACTGAATGCCAGCCGCAGTGTGCACATCGCTTTCTGCAAGAAACTGTCTCTGGTAAACCGAAGATACGGAATGACAGACCAGACATCGTTCGTCGTCAGGTTTATGGTTTAAGTCAACAAACACTTCGTGTTTGCTGTTAAACTGGCTTTGGTCGTACTGAACAAAAGGGACCACGGCATATTGGGTGTCATCAGGGTTGGGCCCATCATAGATATCCCAAGTCCCGGGCAGTCTGGAAGCCATTCCTCCTACCTCTCCCAGACCTGAAGAAGCTGTGGCAGCCCAGCGAAAATTTTCTCTGAGTATTTGAAAAGTCCATTCACTGTGGCTCTGTTTTCTTGAATGGTTGTGACAGGCTAGGCAGTTGATTTCCAGCTTTCCGGATACGTTCCACCTTGAGTCAGGGCTCCTTTTATCTAATTCTGGCTCTGAAATCTCCCCTCCCAGCATATGTCTTCCAAAGAGAAGGGTGAATTCCCAGAATGTCAAATCCAGTTCTTCAGGATGAAAAATTCGGGGCCAATTCCGGTAGGAGACAGGAAGAACAGTTCCTGTATCCAAGTCAACCCAAAACCAGGGTTCTCCGGGTCTGCTGTCCTGATTTGAGGATAGTGGACTGAAATGGAGCCCCTTCTGGATCTGATTGTAATTATGGCAGGGAGCACAGGTGTATCTGGTCGAAAAAGGCAGGGGGTAAGATTCTGTAGGAACTATTTTTTGGTCAAATTCATCTTTCAGCAGAATGTTGTGTACAGGAACGGTTCTGTTGCCGTCCCAACTTGTTTTTTCTTTCTGCTGGGCATGAGTAAAAGGAATATTAATTAAAAAAAACAACAAAAAAAAGGTGTGCATCCAATTTTTTTTCATGCTTTGAATTGGTCTTCGTTAAATTTGATTTTTCTTGGTGATTCCACGGCTTTATTAGCGGTCAGAACAGCCACGACTGTTTCAAACCCAATTTCTCCAGGACAGGTTAAGGGAGTTCCCTCTCTTACCGCACTGAAAAAGTTTTCTAAGTGAGGTTGATGGGGAGGTTTAGCCAGCTCAACAGGAAGGGGCCATCGTCCAGCTTCTTGAGTGACTCTCACATCAAGAAATACATTTTTTGTGTCCATTTTTTGAATGGGGGGAGTTTCTGATTCTAAGAGACCTTCATTGACTAAAGAATCCCATTCTGGAGCATGGGCTTCTCTCATGGCCCAATTTCCCATTTCAGGCACTTCTGAAAGTTCTATGGTCCCGTTGTCTCCCATGAATGCTTCGTAAAAGCCTCCGTATTTAGTGATAGTCTGGACTTGATAAAGAGCTCGGCAGGTCCCCTGTTCTGTCTGGAATTCATAGATGGACATAACATTGTCATACCACTCCCTGTTTTCATAGTAATCGATGCCTCCGGATGATATAACAGAAGAAGGATTGCCTCCAAAGACCCATGAAAAAAGATCTATCTGATGGGAACCCAGGTCAATTAAAGGCCCTCCTCCGTATTTTTTAAACCAGCGCCAGTTCCTGAATTCAGTCATAGAGCCGTATCCGTATTTTTCAAGTTTTTCAGATGAAATGGTGTATTGTTCAGGCCAGCCCAGCATGTCGCTTTTAGCTCTGTTCCATTGAGCGTATGATTGAGAAACTCTTCCCAGCAGGTTTTTTTCATGGATCAGCCGGTCAATGGCATGAATATATCTGGGATTGCTGCGCCGCTGATGACCGATTTGAAGAAGTTTGCCGGTTTTTTTTGAAGTCTTGACCATAATTCGGGCTTTTTCAAGGGAATTGGACATTTCTTTTTCACAGTAAACATGAAGCCCGTGTTCCATGCAGGCATTGGCATGCTCGGCATGCATCCAGTCTGGAGTGGCGATGATGACCGCATCCAGATTTTTTTCATTTTCCAGAAGTTCTCTGTAATCTTCATAGATATTGACATTGTATCCGTATTTCTGTAAATAGCGGCTGGCATATCTTTGACTGTATTCCCAGATGTCGCAGATAGCCTGGAAATGAATACCAGGAATGCGGAGGCATGATTCGATCAGCACCCTGCCTTGAGTTCCAGTTCCAATAACAGCGATATTTATTTTATCAGAAGGGTCTTTATCCTGACTTAGGGATAAGGAATTCCCCTGAATCATTTTTGAAGAAAGAGCGGTTCCAATACCTGCCCAGGCCGTTGATTTTAAAAAATCTCTTCTGGATAAGGGATTGCTCTTTTTTGGCTTATTTTTTTCAGACATATTTCTTGTCCTTATATCGAGTCCAGATTAGTCATTTTATGGGGGCTCATCAATCAGTTTTCATGTCCTTATCAAAAGCCACTTCAGAAGGAGAAAAATCAATGCTTTTGACAAACTCCACGGATTCCTGGGCTCCGAATTCTCGATCCATACCATTGTCTTCCCATTCCACAGACAGAGGTCCCTGGTAACCAATATCGTTTAGTTCTCGGATGATTTCTTCAAAGTCAACATCTCCGTGTCC
>DASRVI010000459.1:0-2168 GCA_035655135.1 Acidobacteriota bacterium
TTAGATGGTAGCATCATCTTTCCACCGGCCGGCAATTTGGTTTCTCATGCTTTATCACAGTTGAACAGCGGTGGCAGGCTTGTATTGGGCCCGGTAACAATGACACCAATCGAAATTAACGATTACAATCTCATCTGGCAGGAGCGTTCAGTAATTAGTTTGGCTCATATTACCAGAAGAGATGGCGTCGAATTTTTAGATATCGCAGATCAGGTAAACTTTAAAGCGTCTGTTGAAGTTTTTCCGTTTGAAGCACTGCAGGAAGTATTCATTCGGGTTAAAAATGGAAAGGTGAATGGCAATGCAGTAATACAAATTGCTGAAGATGAGAAAAATGATCCCACCTGAAAAACAAAAAAAGCAAAAAGCACTTGAGGATATTAATCACCGTATCAGGAGTTGTGAAAGATGCAGGCTCTCCGCTACCCGAAAGCATGCAATTGTGGGAGAAGGGAATGTGAATGCTCGCCTCATGTTTATTGCACTTTCTCCGGGAGAAAAAGAAGATTCCGGAAACAAAATGTTTATTGGTCCCTCCGGAGACATTTTGAATCAACTGTTTCAGGAAGCCGGAATTGAAAGGGATCTGGTATATATGACCAATTTGATCAAATGCATGCTGCCAAAAAACAGAAAACCTAAAATGGACGAAATCACATCTTGCAGAAAATTTCTAGATGAGGAAATCCCGATTGTTCATCCTGAAGTTATTGTGCCTTTGGGTTATTATGCGACGCGGACGATTTTAACAAAATACCATGCCGATACTCCTTCGGCCAGGGAGGATTTTTCAAAAATCTATGGCAGATTATTTTTCTCGGATGACCAAAAAATATTGCCCCTGCCACATCCGGCATCACTTATTTATAATCCGTCTTTTGAACGGGAGACAATAGAGAAATATAAAAAATTGAAAACTCTTTTGCATGAATGCATATGGTTTTCAATGTGTCCTGTGAAACGGTTTTATGAAACGGGCAGGCTTGAAAAAAAATGGATTGAGCTCTATTGTAAAGGGGATTGGGGAAGCTGCGTCCGCTATGAAATGGAAGAAAAGGGTCATTATCATCCCGACTGGATGCTCCCGGATGGAACGCTGGATGAAAATCTGAAGAAATTGTGATTTAAATCGGTAATGAGCAAGTATTATCCTCAATCAAAAGTAGAAATCAATGGATTGATGGCAAGGTATTATGATGCCACACTTAACATAGCTACGTTTGGCAGATATTCCCCGTTTATAAAAAGATCCATTGAATTGATGGAAATTAAACCGGAAGACAGAATTCTTGACCTGGGAGCAGGTACAGGCAGGAATGCTTGTTTGATGGCAAAGTATCTTTCGGAAAAAGGAGAAATAATCGGTATTGATATTTCACAGGAGATGATTCGCCAGTTTGAGAAAAAATGTATTAATTATCCCAATGCGAAGATAATCTTTGCCAGGGTTGACAAGTCATTACCTTTTAGAGAAGAATTTGACAAAGTATTTATCTCTTTTGTGCTCCATGGATTCCCTCAGGATGTCAGAGAAGTGATTATCAAGAATGCTTTTGACGTGCTAAAGAGTGATGGAAGTTTTTTTGTTTTAGATTATAATGAATTTTCTTATAAAAAGATGCCATTTTATTTAAAGATTCTTTTTAAAAATTTAGAATGTTCTTATGCCTTTGATTTCATCGAAAGAGATTGGAAGCAGATACTGGAAAATAATAATTTCTCCGGATTTGAAGAGTTTTTCTTTTTCAGGAATTATATAAGATTACTGAAAGCTACAAAATTGGATATCAATAAAGAAAATAGTTTAAGAGTTGCCATCCCAACAAATGATGGAATATCTATTTTTCCGCGAATGCTGGGAGTGGCAAAAGAGATGTTTATTTACGAAATAAAAAATGGAAAACAATTCAGGCTTATTGATAAAAGAACGAATCCCTATGAAAGCACATTGCAACATTTAAAGACATTGGATGTGTATGAATTAATTCGTGATTGTGATATAATTATTTCTGCAAGAATCGGTAAAAAAGGAATTGAAAAACTCCGGAAAAGAGGAATGAAACTTTTTTTCAAAAAGGGAAATATAGAAAAAGCCCTGAATGAATTCATCAGAGAAGAAGGATTAGATGGATTTGCTGATAATTCTGTCGGCGATACTGAAGTGTAAT
>DASRVI010000460.1:0-3629 GCA_035655135.1 Acidobacteriota bacterium
GCCCCCCGCACTCTTCCACCATGCGGTGCACCACAGTCATCCCGATTCCCAGCCCCCCTTCAAAACCAGAGTGAAAAGGCTCGAATAATTTATTCCTTTCTTCCTCTTTCATTCCTGAACCTGTATCTGAAAACACCATCTCCACTTCATGTTTTTTTTGATTGTTTATATTGATGTTCAGGTCTCCGCCTTCTGGCATGGCGCGGGCTGCGTTTTTGATCAGGTTCCAGGAAATCTGTTTGATTTGGTCTTTACTCCCATAATAGGGCACTTTCTGAGAGCTGAAATTCCCTTTTATTTTCACCTTTTCATCCAGCTCTCCCCCTCTTTGAAGCAGAGTGATGGTCTCTTTGACTGCATCAGACAGGTTAAATCGAGTGAATGTCTTTTTTTTAGGAGAAGCCAGATTCAAAAACTGTTCAATGGATTGAGACATCCGGTCAGACTCATCCACAATCATATTCATGAGTTTTCTCTCTTCTCCTGAAATTTTCAAGCTGTCTCTGAGCACCTGCACAGAGCCGGAAATGGCAGCCAGAGGATTCCTTATTTCATGAGCCAACTGAGCAGAGATCTCACCGGCTAAAGCCAGATTTTTTTTGACTTCAAGCTCTTTCTGTGCTGACTCCAGTTCAGCACTTGTTTTTCTGAGGCTTCCCATCAAGTAGTTGACCAAAAAAGCCACCAGAAAAAAAACAGCCCAGGCAAACAAGATGTTGCTCAGCACAAAAGCCAGGGAAACCTCCAGGGGTTCTCCGGATTGGAAATAAGGAATGAAACCAAAATACATCCCATCCACCAAAACGCCAAAAATATGCAGGATAAAGCAGCTGTGATGTAAGCATCCCGGCTGGAAAGAACAATGCTGGCTGCGATAATGGAGAAAATATAGAGAAAATAAAAAGAGCCTCTGAGCCCCCCGGAAATATAGACCAGAATTGTGATCAGCAAAAGGTCAAAAAATATCTGTAAATAGGCTTGAAATGAAAGATATCTATTCCAGAAGTATAAGATCAGATACAGAACAGAAAGCAGATAAGCCCCCATGATAAGATAATAAAGGGCTGAAAGATGAATGTATTCAGGGGCGGCAAACTGGATCCCCACAGCTGTGATCCCTAAGGAAGTGAGGATGATCAAGCGAAATATAATGAACCAAAGGATGTGTTTTCTTTTAACTTTCATTTTGCTTCGTTACCAATGGGATTGCTTCGTCACTTCGTTCCTCGCAATGACGTGAAGGAAGTGTTCGTAAAGGCGCAGTCACCTTGACCCATGAATCATTCATTTTTTGAGAATTGGTTTTAAGAAGTATTTTTTCCTGTTATATCTGGGCCAGCAGGCTGAATATGGGAAGATACATGGAAATCACAATGCCTCCCACCAATCCTCCGACTCCTATCAGAAGGATGGGCTCTAATATGGAAAGCAGGGCTTTGACTGTGGCATCCACTTCTTCATCATAAAAATCAGCCAGCTTGGTGAGCATCTCATCTAAGGTTCCAGTGGCTTCACCCACTCCCGTCATCTGGGTCATCATAAAGGGAAATTTGTCCCCTTCTTTGAGAGCGTCATTCAAACTGCTGCCCTCAGCCACCATAGTGCGCACATCCATCAGGTCTTCCTCTATGATCACATTCCCGGCAGTGGCTGAAGTGATTTTCAGACTGTCCAGCATGGGCACTCCTCCGGATAAAAGGGTGCTCAAGGTCCGGGTCACCCGGGAAAGCCCGTATTTTTCAAAGAGATTCCCGAACAAAGGCATGGAAAGCTTCATCTTATCCCAAACTCTGCGTCCCGTATTTGTATTTTTCGCCAGCCTGACTCCTATAATGAGAGCCACAATACCCAAAAAGATCCACAGGATATTGTTCTGGACAAAATTACTTGTGTTGAGCACCAACACAGTCAGCCCGGGCAAATTAGCTCCCAGTTCTGTGAATACCTGAGCAAACACGGGGATGACCTGCCACATCATAAAGATCACCACCAATATGGCAAAAGTGACAATGGCGGCCGGATAGATCAAGGCCTGTCTCACTTGGGACCTGATCTGCACGATTCTTTCCAGAAAGTCTGAAAGCCTTCTCAGCATGACATCCAGGGAACCGCTCTGTTCTCCTGAAGAAATCATATTGCAGTAAAGGTCATCAAAGACTTTAGGATGCTTTTTCATTGCCTGATTCAAGGTGGAACCAGCTTCCACATCATCCCTGACCTCATTGATCACCCGGCTGAAATACTTATTCTTAGCCTGTCGGGATAAAATATTAAGACTTTGGATCAAAGGAAGTTCTGCATCAATCAGCACGGAAAGCTGCCGGCTGAAAACAGCCAGATCTTTGGTCTTGACTTTACGGGTCTCTAAAAAAGGTATTTTTATTTCCCGCTTGCCTCTTTTAACCTCAAGGATGCTGATCTGCTCTCTCTGCAAGTCAGCCCGCAGAACTTCTTCAGAAGGAGAGGTGCGTTCTCCTCCCACAACATCCCCGTAACGGTTTTTTCCCTTCCATTTGTATAAAGGCATGTTTTCCCCTTTGTGTTATCTCATTTGTTTAGGCTTATAACTCTTGCCGGTCACTTTTAATCCTTCTTTTTTCTGTATGATTTCAGTCAGCTCCTGAGGCTTGGAAGATATTTCCATGGCTGTCTCCAGAGTGATGGCTTTCTTGACGTACAAGTCAGCCAGGGACTGGTTAAAGGTCTGCATCCCAAATGTTTCCTGTCCCATCTGCATGGTGGCATATATCTGGTGGATCTTGTTTTCTCTGATCAGGTTTCTTATGGCTGGATTGGGGATGAGAAGTTCCAGAGCCAGGACCCTTCCTTTTCCATTAGCCCTGGGCAGAAGCGCCTGGGTGATCACTGCCTCGAGAGACATGGACAGCATGATCCTGATCTGAGTCTGATATTGGGATGGAAAAATATCCACGATCCTGGAGATTGTCTCCACCGCTGAATTGGTGTGCAGAGTGGAAAAAGTCAGGTGACCTGTTTCAGCCACTCTGAGTGTGGATTCCACTGTTTCCAGGTCTCTCATCTCTCCTACCAGAACCACATCCGGGTCTTCCCGAAGAACAGATCTCAAGGCATTGGGATAAGAAAGGGTATCCACCAAAAGCTCTCTTTGATTGACTATGGATTTTTTGGGAGTGAAGAAATACTCAATAGGATCTTCAATGGTCACAATATGGACTTGTCTGTTGGTATTGATGTAGTTGATCAAACAGGCGAGAGTGGTGGATTTGCCGCATCCTGTGGGCCCGGTTACAATGACCAGCCCCCGGGGCAGTTTACAGAGCTGTTCCAATCTCTGGGGCAGACCCAGTTCAGAAAAACTCCACATAGAGGGGAGAAATCTTCTAAACGCCCCGGCCACAGAGCCTTTCTGCATAAATATATTTCCCCGGAATCTGCCCAGTTCTTTGATCCCAAAAGAAAAATCAAGCTCCAATTTTTCCTCAAACATTTTTTTCTGCCGGTCATTAAGAAGACTGTACAGAATCCTTTTGGTTTCAGAAGCGTTCAACGGAGGAAAATCCAGAGAAATGAGCTGCCCATCAATCCTTAATCGAGGAGGGATATGAGTGGTTATATGCAGATCAGTGGCTTCCTTTTCCACTGCAAGT
>DASRVI010000461.1:0-3218 GCA_035655135.1 Acidobacteriota bacterium
AAGTGGCGCCCACCGCATGACGTTCAGATTTAGCTGACAGCATGCGCTGGACAATATAGCCCCCTCCTCCTGGTTCAGCTCCAGGATACCATACGCTCCACCACTGAACAGCCAAAGGAAGAACAAATAAAGGAATAAGAGCATCCCAATTGTTGAAATCAGGAAGCAGGCTCAACTTGGATACAATATCCTGATTGGTGAGAAGATTGTGAAGACCTCCGACTTGAGGGAGTCTGACAACCACGACGGCCGCTCCTATAGCACCGATCATGGCTATAGTAAACTGGAAAAAGTCGGTGATCAAAACTCCTCTCAAACCACCCAACGCGCTGTACAGAACAGTCACCACTGAGGCGATGAGCAGGGTTTGGACTGGACTGAGTTTGAGCATCACTCCCCCGATTTTAATGATGGCTAAGGACACAGTGGCCATAATAAGCACATTGAAAAAAACTCCTAAATAAAGAGCTCTAAACCCTCTGAGAAAAGCCGCTGCTCTGCCGCTGTAGCGAAGCTCATAAAATTCAAGATCGGTCAGGACTCTGGACCGCCTCCACAGTTTGGCGTACACAAAAACAGTCAGCATCCCGGTGAGGAGAAAAGCCCACCAGACCCAGTTGCCTGCCACTCCGTTCTGCCGGACAATATCTGTGACCAAGTTGGGGGTGTCGCTGGAAAAAGTGGTGGCCACCATGGACACTCCCAGAAGCCACCACGGCATATTTCTTCCTGAAAGAAAAAATTCAGTGGAGCTTTTTCCTGCTTTCTTGGAAACCGCCAGACCGATCAGAAGGGATACAACAAAAAAACCGATTATGAAAGCCCAATCAACAGCCTGAAGCGCCAAAATTTAATCTTCCTTATTCAGTTCTTTTTCTCTATCTCATTAATCAGATTCTTGACCCTCTCCTGCTTAGAATTCAGCTTAAGCGAGGCTTTGAGCACATCCAAAGCTTTTTTATTTTGGTTGGTTTTATAGTAACAAAAACCTAATGAATTGAGCAGCCCGGTGTCACTGTCATATATTTTATTGCCTTCCAGCAGACTCTCTATGGCCTCTCTATAATTCTCCAACCCCATGAGAGCTTTTCCCCTGAGCAAATAATACTGAAACCTAAAATTTTCAACCTCTTTGAATTTCTCGACCATTTCCAAAGCACGACTGTACTGCTCCACCTCCACTAAAAAACTGGCGTATTCGAGAAGACCATTTTTAAAATCCGGGTTCATTTCATAGGCTTTGGAATAATAAGACTCGGCTTTCTCAGTATTCCCCAGTTTTCTGTTTTGTGAAGCCAGTATATAAAAATACAAGAAACTATTGGAAAGAGGAAATCCTTTTGACAGTGAAATGGGATGGCCCATGGAAGAATTAGGTGAAACCACAAACTCTATGGACTTGCTGTCTATGATATTCCCCCCACTGTCCAAAAGATTTATTTCTGTTTCATAATAGTCAGGTGTCAGTTCTTCAGCAGACACAAAATGAGTGATTCCTATACTGTCTCTGAACGGATAGCCTTTGAGTATTATAGAATAGGATTTTTTGACAGGATTGTTCTGTTTCAATCCTTTAACCACTATCTCTACTTTTCCATTTTCCCAAAGAGACCTTTCCATATTCGAAACAATCATCAGAAAAGCCACATCATCTGAAGAAGAATAGCTCCTTGATGGGTCCAGCACTAGCTTTTCATTTAAAACTTTATAGGGAAGATGGATATCTCTTTCATATTCCTGAAACTTATACCCCACAAACGGTCCTATGATCTGAGGAGAGCCGGAATCTTCTTCGGCATTTATATTCTTTTCCAATAGAGTAAATTCTTTTCCCACAGAATTTTTAAGAAGGGCTGTGAGCTCATAGTTCCCTTCGGTAATAGGGAATGTATCTTCAATGGAGATTCCATTGCTTTTCACTTTTTCTAGATCTTCAGGAGGGAAATAATAAGGATAATTTTTGGTGTACTGGAAAATAACCTCCTCCCCTTTTCTTAAACTCACATTCAACTCAAAATTACAAAAATACTGGTCATTGGGTTCATAATAATCAACAGATAGACTCTGCGGCACTATGGAAAAATGAACAAAATTCAATCCCATCCGAGGATCCCGGATCAATGAAACATCTGTGACACTCTCAATATAATTAGTCATGTATTCAGTGCTCACCAATCCTTTATAATCTAAAAAATTTGTTGCATATGTGGGATTGACCTTTTTTTTGGGGGACTCAAAAATTTCAGACATAATGATATTGTTCTCAGGGCTGGGCTGAAAATTATAGGGAATATCGCCGGGAATCACAGACAGGACCACCAAAGACAGAGTCGGAGCCAACTCTCTAATTTTTCGATAAGCACTCTCATAATCTGTGAAATCCATTTCCCTTCCGCCGATCAGAAGACTGGTGGGGCCGTCTGCCACTGGGTCATAGAGCCTGTATTCTCCAAATCCACCTCTTTTATAAAAAACCACGGCAAAATGGGTGGGAAGCCCAGTGCCTTCTCCTCCATAGTAATACCACACTTCAATTGGATAAAGTTCTACCTGTTCGAAGTATTCCTTACTTACAGGCTCACCCAGGATGATATAAATCCTTCCTCTATCTGTTCTCCATCCATCTCTAGACGTTTCCCGGCCCAGAAACTCATTGGCATACTGAAAACGCCTTATATGCTCTTCTTTGTATTCATTTTTCTTTGTCCCGGGAGTGGGATCCCGCTGTTTCCAGAAAGACTCAATAAAAATATCTCTTTCTCTATTGTTAGTGAGCTGCATAAAGACTTCTCTTTCTTCATCCAGCATAATGTACTGGGTCAAATCTAAAAATTCTCTGTATTTTGCTAGTAGATCCTCTCTCTTTAGTTGACCCGCTGAAGTGATTAAAGGATAGAAAAAAAGAAGACCGAGTAGAAATACCAATATTTTTTTCTTCATTTCAACACCTTTTTTAAAAGGCCGTAGTTTAAGGCCCTTTCACATAAGAGTTAGATTTCCGTTTTTCTATATCTTAATATTAAATATTTTTCTGGTTCTTCCAATATCCGGTTTTCCTATGATAAGCACGTCAAAAAAATACTTTCCTGGTTTTAAATCAAAGGTAAAAGCGAAATGGATTTCTTCCATATCAAGCAGTTCTTTTTCTGTGGACTCAATTTGTCTTGTTTCATTAAATGTTTTTTTCTCAGCACCCTTTTGGTCAGCATAAACAAAAA
>DASRVI010000462.1:0-2893 GCA_035655135.1 Acidobacteriota bacterium
GAACATTGGCAGTGGTTCCTTCTATGATTTTAAGAAGTGCCTGTTGGACCCCTTCCCCTGAAACATCCCTGGTTATGGAAGGACTGTCGGTTTTTCGTCCTATTTTGTCTATTTCATCTATATAAGCAATACCTTTTCTAGTTTTTTCAATGTCTCCATTTGCAGCATGGAACAGTTTAAGTATGATATTCTCTACATCTTCTCCGACATATCCAGCTTCAGTTAGAGTGGTGGCATCAGCGATAGCAAACGGAACCGAAAGTATTTTTGCCAGAGATTGAGCTAGTAATGTTTTTCCTGTTCCTGTAGGCCCTATCAAAAGGATATTGCTTTTCAATATTTCTACTTCCTCTTTTTGGTATCTGGAATTAATGCGTTTATAATGGTTATAAACCGCCACAGCGATTTTCTTTTTGGCATCATCCTGACTAATGACATATTGATCCAGGGTCTCTTTAATTTCAAAAGGAGTGAGAAACTTATATTCTCTTTCCTTTTTTTCTTTTCTCTTCTTTTCATTGCTTATGATAGAATGAGCCACTTTGATACAGTTATCACAAATATAAACACCATTAGGGCCTGCAATAAGTTTATTGACCAGCCCTTGGTGCCGGTTGCAGAAGTTGCATCTGGCTAATTTCTTCTTGTTTTCATTCATGTTATTGTTTTAGTTAAAGATCTTAAACTAGAAAAAACCTAAGACTTATTTTTTTTCTCTTTTGATGTAATGATACTGTCAATGATTCCGTATACTTTAGCTTGTTGAGGGGTCATTATAAAATCTCTTTCAATATCCTCTTCAATTTTCTTTTTGTTCCGATGAGTGTGTTTGACTAATATTTGATTTATGTTTTCCCGGATCCTTAAAATTTCCTTTGCTTGAATGGCAATATCAGTGGCTTGACCACTAAATCCCCCTAAAGGTTGATGGATAATGATTCGGGAGTTAGGAAGAGCAAACCGCTTGTTTTTTGTGCCGGCTGCAAGCAAAACCGCAGCCATGCTGGAGGCTTGTCCTACACATATGGTTGATATTTCTGAATTAATGTACTGCATGGTATCATAAATTCCTAATCCTGATGTGATACTTCCACCAGGTGAGTTGATATACACTGAAATAGGGCTTCCTGAATTCTTGGCTTCAAGAAAAAGCAACTGAGCAATAACTGAGTTAGCCACTTCATCATTTATTTCAGAGCCAATGAAAATAATATTATCTTTGAGTAAACGTGAGTAAATGTCATAGGCACGTTCATTTTGTCCTTCTTTATCAACAATAAAGGGGATTTGTATCATTGGGAAATTACTTTTCTATTTTAGCATTGTCGACTAAAAAGTCAATAGTCTTTCTGATCAGCATATTTTGCTTCAAATTTTCTTTTCTTCCTTCTTGACTCATATATTCTTTGATTTTTATTAAAGGCACATTGTTTGATTTGGCTAATTTCTCGTACTCTTTCTCAAGTTCTTCATCTGAAATTTCAATATTTTCTTTTTCAGCTATTTTGTTTAAGATCAGATGATTTTTTATGGATTCTTTGGCTTTTTTCCTTGCCTCTTCATTTAATTTATCCTTTTCTTCTTCAGATAGATGGGATGAGCCTCTCTGTCGAGAAGAGAGGATTTTTTGAATATTTGACTTTGTTTCCTCTTCCAGTACAGACTCAGGTAGATCAAAATCGACCTTATCTGAAATTTTCTTCATGATTTTTTCTGTTAGTTTTTGCTTTGAGATATTTTCTCTTGCTGAATTCAGTTCTTTTTTTATCTCGTTTTTCAAAGAGTTCAGATCTTTAAATTCTCCTAAATCCTTAGCAAAATCATTGTTTAATTCCGGAAGAGACTTTTTTTTGATAGAAAGAACTTTAACTGTATATTTGATACTTTTTCCTGCAAGTCTTTTGTTTTTATGGTCCTTTTTATAAGACACCTGGAATTCTTTTTGTTCACCGACCTTCATTCCTTTCAAAGCTTCATTTAAAGAATGATCATTGTCAGGATGTCCTGCCAGAACCACTGTTTTTTCTGTGGGGAGCATTTTTTTGGAATCCAGATCCATGCCTTTTATTTCAGCAAATATATAATCATCTTTTTTAATTCCTCTTTTTTCAACCGGTTTATACTTTGCTGATTTTTCCCTAAGATCATTCAATGACTTATCCACATCTTCGGCTGAAACACTTTCATTTTCCTTTTTAACTTTAATGTTTTTGTATTTAGGAAGTTCAAATTCAGGCCAAACTTCATACTGAATTTTCATTTTGAGTGGCTTGCCTTCCTGAAAATCAAGATCTGTGATTACTGGTGAGGTAACCGGAGAGATTTTTTCCTTAATCAAGGACTCACGTATGGCTTTAGGTGCTAAGTTGTTTATAATGGCGCTTTTGATTTCATCTTGATACATCTGTTCGACAAGGTTTCGGGGAGCCTTTCCTTTACGGAAGCCTTTTATTTTAGCTCTTCCTGCGAAGTGGTTCAGTGTTTTCTTGTATTCCTTATTAATTTTTTCCTCAGAAACGGTCACTTCCATTTCTCGTTGACAATCATTTTTCTTTTTTGGTTTTTTTTGTTCTTTTTTCATTTGAATCTTATTCTTGTGATTGTATTAATGGGCAGAGCGGGACTCGAACCCGCACTCCTTCATCAGGAACTAGGTCCTAAGCCTAGCGCGTATGCCAATTTCGCCACCTGCCCTGTTTTTTATTTATAAATTTCTCTGATCTTTAAAACATAGTGCTAAACAAGATATTAAAAAGATTATTAGCAGTTTTTGGATAAATTGACTCAGAAGCTCATTTTTATCATAGAAATAGTTTATTGTCAATTATCCTGCAGATAGAACAGATCTTAGAAACTAAAATTTAATTATCTGAAATATTTTAAAAGTCTCTGT
>DASRVI010000463.1:0-2360 GCA_035655135.1 Acidobacteriota bacterium
TAGAATCAAGCACATAAATATATTTATCGCTGACTTCAATTCCCTTAACTGAAGCAAAAAAATACGGACCGGGAGCTTCTTCTCCGAGTATCAAGTCCTTTTTCAATTTTAGATCAAGATGACCATGAATTGGATTTTTGGAGGTTTTCAAAATCTGATGATTTTCACTATATATAAATTGGCTTATCGAAAAAACAAGCAAAATTATGATAAATCTCATGATCTTAAATTTCATGTTAACCTCCATCATTTGTTTTGGGCCCGGAGCGCTCTTTCGAGGTAGACAGGCTCTACCTTTTTGATTAACTTGTGAACTTTGATCACCTCATCTGTGCTGACCGGGGCCTCCACACCAATAGAAGTTCCTTCAATTCCGGATTGTTTAGCTTCATGAGGATAAACCGGATCCACTTTTTTGAAACACAGGAAATTCGTTTTTCTGTTGGTAATGATTTTTACTCCATTTCATCAAATTCCCATCCTCTAAGCCACTTCATCACCCATCATACATATGAAACTTGGGTCAAGTCAACAAGAGTAATTCACAGAAAATAGAGAACATCAGAAAATTAGCGTAATGGAGGCATAGAAGGCATAGAAATCCCCCTTGTCCCTGAAGTAGGGTATTAGAATATCATATATATTCTGATAATTCCTCAGCCGCAATAGAGAGCTGAGCTTGAGGAGGCGGTAGTCGAGCAGCCTTAAAGACTGCCTTTAAGCACCATTAAGCCAAATTCACTGCTAAAATTTTTTCCCATGTGTACTTTTCTATTGACAGAATGAGTTTTTTTTCTATAGTATTTTCATGAAGAATTTGAAGAAATGGACACATGAGAAAATCCAAAAAAATTTTGGGGATTCATTATTTAGAAATGGATTGGGACAGGAAATGAAGGAAATTCTCATAGTCGTCCCTGTTTACAATGAAGAAAAAAACATACTTAAAGTGATAGATAAAATCATTACAAATGTTCCCCAAGCTGATATTCTGGTGGTCGATGATGGTTCCACTGATCGAACTAAGGAAATTTTAGATTACCATAAGGTTTCTTACCTTTCCCATGCTGCCAACCTAGGTTATGGATCTGCTGTCCAGACAGGACTTAAATATGCCGTGAGCAACAAATATCCCATTATATCCCTTATGGATGGAGATGGTCAGCATGATCCTAAAGAGTTATTCCTTATGATTAAAAAGCTTAAGGAGGAGAACTTAGACCTGGTTATAGGCTCCCGGTTTATTACATTCTGGAAAACCGTTTATCCTGTTTCCCTGCCCCGTAAATTGGGGATGATATTTTTTTCCCTTATTGCTTCCTTATTGACTAAAATTAGAATCAAGGATACCACTTCTGGATTCCAAGTATTTAACTTGAGAACAGCTGGTTTTCTGCAAAAGATTTATCCTACTGATTTTCCAGATGCTGAAATTTTAATCCTGTTAAATCTTCTCTACTTTAAAACTAAGGAAATACCTGTTAAAATGAATGCTCGCAAAAAGGGAAAATCAATGATCACCTTTTTCCGCTCATTATACTATCCTTTTAGGATGTTTGTTTCTATTCTGGTTGTTCTAATCAGGGTTTTGATATTAAAAAAACAGGTGAAAAATGTTTGAACTGATCTTAAGATCACAGCTTTTTTTGATTTTAATTATAGCTTTAAATGTAGCCCTTATTATTTACTTACTCATCAAAGAAAAAATAAACGTTGAGTATTCTTTGATCTGGTTTTTTGCCTTAATCTTTGCGGCTATAATCGTTGTTTCCAAAAAATTTTTACTGTTCCTCACGAGTCTAATAGGAGCCAAGCTCCCGGCTTCAACCTTAGCTTATCTGGGATTTACTTTCATCTTCTTTGTCCTTATTTATTTTTCAACGAGAATTTCTATCCTTTCCAATAAATTGAAAAAATTAATCCAATACACCGCTTTTCTGGAAAAAAAACAGAAAGAACTGGAAAAGAGAAAAAACAATCAATCGACTCCTATTAAGAACAAAGATTTATGAACAGTTGAGTTTAATAAGTTCTTTTAAGTTCTTTTCGGGATAACCTAAACTCAACCAGTCTGACTTATGCCTTTTCTCCTTATTTTCTCTTAACCCGATTATATTGTTGCTGCTGACCTTCATAGGGAAAAAAGGGATGTGTTCTACCATACAAGTAAAAAAAAGAAGGACAAAAGAAGGGACGGGAATGAACAAACAAGATGTATTAAATTGCTTTTTTAACTCATCTAGAACAACCTTCATGGTCACTGCTCCAGGTTGAAAAAAGTTTACCACTTTTCCCTTATAAAAATATTTTTCTTGGATAAGGATATTCTTAATAAAATCAGATAAAAAGTTCATTCCTGT
>DASRVI010000464.1:0-2041 GCA_035655135.1 Acidobacteriota bacterium
TTGAAAAAATTTATGGAAATCCCTGGGATGAACTATTTGTTGGCGGATTAGGCCGTTATAAAAAGACCTCTTCCCATGGACCTTTTGTCCATGTGGATGTAAGAGGATTCCACGCCAGGTGGGGAAATTAATCGACTTAAATTTCGATCTCCTTAGGCGCCCGGATTGTCTTGATTCCATTCTCTTCCAACACTTTGTTTAAATCTGGGATGTCTTTGTTTATCAGGGTGTTCATGCGCTCCACCAATTCTTTGACTGCCTGGGTGAGCTGTTCCAGCATAAAAATATCTGTTTCTGTAGGCTGTGAAGGATATCCGCCTATAGAAAGGGTCAGCATCAATGTCATTTGACTGATAGAGCCTCCTCTTAGAGCATGCTCCAAAGAACCCCGATATCCAAATCCTTTGGGTATGATATCCTCTTCTAGATCACTGAACTTTTCTTCAAAAATCTGGACTGCTTTTTCGGCTTTCTCTGGGAATGATTCCATTTCCTCTTTGCTTTCCTCAAGTTTATCCAGCTGTCTGCGGAGGCTCTTGACTCCGGTCACCGCAAGTCCCATTTTTCTTGATAGGTTCATAGCCTCCACTTGTTTTTCTATTTTTAAGGCTCTTTCTTCCTCTCCCATTTCAAATCGAGGATCTGGTCTAACCTCAGCCTTCTGTTTCATCATTTCATCATCAATACTCAATTCAATTTCATACTCCCCTGAAGCCACTTCAGGAGGAGAAACCATACCCAGACCTCCTGTTTTCACAGGTTGCCCGTCTTCAGTTCTGGGTGTATACTGCAGATTCCATACGTACCGGCGTATTCCTTTTTTGTTGATAACTCTTATCTGATAAAATTCTTTCCCCTCTTTGTTCTTGATAAAAATTATATTTCTGCCTGATGGTTTTTCTTTGAAATAAACATTGAATTCCAAGCCGTATTCAGGATTTTCTCCCGCATAAACCGGACCGCTGTATGACTCACCTCTGGAAGATATAAAACGCTTTGTGGCTGGCATAGTGGAAAAGATGTGGTAGGGTTTATCAAGAATCTCTTTAGTCATTTCCTGTAAAGGACAGATGTTATCCATAATCCAGATCCCTCTTCCGTGTGTTCCAATAATCAAATCATTATCTTTGGGGTGAACAGCTATATCCCTGACTGCTACAGTGGGAAGATTGTTGTTTAAAGAAAACCAGCTCTCTCCTCCATCCAAAGAAGCATAGATTCCAAATTCCATACCCACAAACAGCAAATTTTTGTTTCTCAGGTCTTCTCTCACCACATGAATCCATCCAAAAGGAAGATTTCCCTTTATGGATGTCCATGTTTCACCAAAATCCATGGTCTTATACAGATAAGTGCTGTAATCATCGCTCCGGTGCCCGTCAAAGGCAGCATAAGCTGTCCCCTCATCAAAATGTGAAGCTTCGATCCGGGTACACCAAGTACGAGGAGGAAGGTCCGGTATATTTTCCACCACATTTTTCCAGTTCTCTCCGCCGTTTTTAGTTATCTGGACATTTCCATCATCTGTGCCGCACCAAATCACTCCCTGTTCAAGGGGAGATTCGGCAATTGTGTATATGGTGCAGTGCACTTCAGCTCCGGTGTTATCAAGAGTGATCAAACCCCCTGAATCTTTTAATTTATCCGGGTCATTGGTGGAAAGATCAGGGCTTATAATCTCCCAGGAATATCCCTGGTCCTCACTTTTAAATAAATAATTTCCTCCTGTATATAGGGTGTTGTGGTCATGAGGAGAAATGAGCACCGGGGAGTTCCAGTTGAATCTGTAAGGTGGCTCATCCAGGGCGGCTTTGGGCTTGATGTCCTTGCTGCGGTCTATTTCAAGATTGTACCTATAAAGTCCGTTCATCTGATAATTTGCATAAACAATATTGTAATCTGTGGGATCCACAACACAGTAAAATCCGTCTCCTCCTCCCACGCTGTTCCAGTGTTCATTAATGATTCCACCTGTATCCAGACTGTTGTTAGGTCCTCCCCAGACTCCATTATCCTGAAGCCCGCAGTAAACATAATAAGG
>DASRVI010000465.1:0-2501 GCA_035655135.1 Acidobacteriota bacterium
CACTTCCATACAGATTTATTATGATCAAATCTTTTTTATGTCTTATTAATAAAAAACATGATTTTGACTTTAGTTCTAGTTTTAACTTTAATTTTATGCATACATATTTTACCTTTCAGGCGAGCCGATCTCACTGCATCTGCATCGTTGCAGCAGGTTCGCGGTGAAGGACCACAGCTTCACCTACTGCGCCTTGCATCTGCAGCAATCTCGGCTCGTGAATAAAGTAATAGTAACATGACTTATTCATAAAATATGTATGCACTTCCATACAGATTTATCATGACTAACTCTATTATTATGTTTTATTAATCAAAAAAACGATTCTGACTTTAGTTTTAGTTTTGACTTTAAATTTAATTTTATATTGATTGTGAGTGTCATTCCGTTTATCATTATCTTTCAAGATCTTTCAAGTTGAGTAAAGATCATATCAGAGGAGTCTCACCTTTTAATGCTGTTTTAAAGAACTATGAATATTAAATTGATCAAACCAGATGAGCAGATAGCTAAAAATGATTCAAGCGCTATGACTTTTAAGATCCAACAGCTCAATCTTCCACTCCTGGCTGCGTATACTCCTCCAAAGCACTCTGTGAGAATAGTGGATGAATCATTTGAAAAAGATAGTTATGAAGAAGATGTCGATTTGGTGGGTATCACGGTCATGACTCAACTAGCCCGAAGAGCTTATAAAATCGCGGATACTTACCGAAAGCACGGGGTCAAGGTGGTTATGGGAGGCATTCACCCATCGGCTGTTCCTGAAGAAGCTCTGAAGCATGCGGATTCAGTGGTGATGGGCGAAGGAGAAGGAGTGTGGCCTCAGCTTCTTAATGATGCTGAAAAAGGGAGGCTAAAAAAGCGGTATAAAGCGACAAAGAAAATTGAGTTAAAAGGGAGGCCCTTGCCGCGGTATGACCTCTATCCAAAAACCACTTTAAAAAGCTACACTCCTTTTGCGTACGGAGTGGAGACTTCACGTGGATGTCCCTATCATTGTGACTTCTGTTCAGTGGGGTTGATCATGGGTCATAAATACAGAGTTCGGCCTGTGGATGATGTCATTGAAGAGATAGAGAGTCATGATATCCCTAATGTATTTTTTGTGGATGACAACCTATCTCTCAACCGCCAAAAGGGAAAGGAACTCTTTTCCCGAATGATTCCCCTTAAGCGCAGATGGGTTGGAGAGGGAGGGGTTTCTTTGGCTGAAGACGTTGAACTATTAAAATTGATGAGGCGTTCTGGCTGCCAGGCTCTCCTTATCGGATTTGAATCTGTACAAAAACAGACTCAGCAGAGTATGCTCAAAATCAAAAATCTAAAAATTGATTATAAAGAAGCCCTGAAGCGTTTCCATGGAGAAGGGATATCCATATTGGGAGCCTTTGTGTTTGGCTTTGACCATGAAGACAAAGATATATTTGAACAAACATCTGAGTTCGCATTAAAAAACCACATAGAGTTGGCTCAATTAAGGCCTATGGTTCCATTTCCGGGCACTCATTTGTACCAGAGGCTTTTAAAGGAAAACCGCTTGTTTTCAGCCAAATGGTGGCTTGAGAATGACCGGCCAAAAGTTCCTCTGTTCCAACCAAAAAATATGACTGTGGATGAATTTGCTGAGGGCATGAGGAAATTAGGGAAACATTTTTATTCCAGGAGAGCCATTATCCAGCGATTTTTTGGAATCAAACCCTGGAAGAGAAATATAGCCAACTGCCAGTTGTATTTCGGAGCTAATTTGGCATTTCGGAAGCGTTATTGTGATCATTTTGTGAAAGGAGATGCATTTTGAAAGAAAGCGAATATAAGTCAAGGCTCATCCAAATAATCAAAGAAAAGTCTCTTCAAAAAGATGTAGACAGAGTTCTGACTTCAGGAAGGAAAAGCAGTTATTATATTGATGCCAAAATGACCACTCTTGATCCTGAGGGCGCTGACCTAGTGGGCCGTTTTATTTTGGAAAAAATCAAGTCCTGTAAAGTGGATGCCATAGGAGGATACACATTAGGCGCTGATCCCATAGTCAGCGCTGTGGCTGTTCTGAGCTTCCAGACCAAACATCCCCTTCCCGCTTTTATTGTGAGAAAGGAATCTAAAAAGCACGGTGAGATGAAGATGATAGAGGGCCCTTTTAAACCCGGTTGGAAAGTGGTGGTGGTGGATGATGTTGTGACCACCGGAGGCTCCACTTTAAAAGCATGCCGGGCCGTGGAACAAGCCGGAGGCAAGGTAGAGATGGCTTTAACCGTTGTGGACCGCTTAGAAGGAGGCAGAGAAAATTTGGAGAAGGCTGGATATACTTTTGTTTCGCTTTTGACCAAGGACGACCTCCTTTCGTGAATTATTCATAAAATATGTATGCACTTCCATACAGATTTATTATGATCAAATCTTTTTTATGTCTTATTAATAAAAAACATGATTTTGACTTTAGTTCTAGTTTTAACTTTAATTTTATGCATACATATTTTACCTTTCAGGCGAGCCGATCT
>DASRVI010000466.1:0-4356 GCA_035655135.1 Acidobacteriota bacterium
GTTTAAAGCCATGGGAGGAAACCCAGTGACCATCAGGACATTGGATCCTCCTCTTCATGAATTTCTGCCCAATAAAGAAGACCTGAAGCTGGAGATTGCTGAATTGAAGCGGTCAGGAACCAAGAATAAAGAAAAGATTGAAGAAAAAGAAAAGTTACTGGAAAGGGTCAAGGCTTTATCTGAATTCAATCCTATGATGGGTCATAGAGGATGCCGTTTAGGAATTACATTCCCGGAAATAATTGAAATGCAAGCCTCGGCTATCTTTGAAGCAGCCTGTCAATTGGCGTCTGAAGGTGAGGATGTTTTTCCTGAGATCATGGTGCCTTTAATCGGTTCCGTCAATGAGCTTTCCAATCAGAAAAAAATAATCATTGATGTGGCTGAAAAATTGATCAAGAAATATGATGTCAAATTCGACTATACCGTTGGGACAATGATAGAGATTCCAAGAGCAGCCATAACTGCGGATGAAGTGGCTCGAGAAGCAGATTTCTTTTCTTTTGGCACCAATGATCTAACCCAGACTACTTTTGGTATATCCCGTGATGACGGCGCTTCATTCATCAACCATTATTTAACCCACGGCATTTGGAAGGACGATCCCTTCACCACAGTTGATATTGAAGGAGTCGGAGAGCTGATGAAGTGGGCGGTGAAAAAAGGTAGAGAAACAAAACCGGAATTAAAAATCGGGATATGTGGGGTTCATGGTGGAGATCCCCGATCTATTTTTTTCTGTCATAAAATAGGATTGAATTACGTCAGCTGTTCGGCTTATCAGATTCCAATCGCTAGATTAGCAGCAGCTCAGATTACTCTAGAAGAAAATAAGAAGTGAGACTTATTTATTTGGTCTATATGAACCTGGATTATTCACGAGTCAAGATTGCTGCAGATGCAAGGCATAGGGCATGAAGTCGTGGTACTTCACTACGAATGCCCTGTAACGAAGCAGATGCGGTAAGATAGGCTCGCCTGAAAGGTAAAAAAATGGCGATTAATATTAAATCATAACAAGAAAAATGTTCAGATATTGGTTGTTGATAAAAGCTTGTATGTCGCTTAAATAAAATGAATAATAAAAACATCGCCATTTTTTTATGAATAGGTCAGGCAAGGTGATGACAGGACTTATAGATAAAATTAAAAGTCTTAAAAAGGATAAATTCCCCTTTAAATTCGTTTACAGTGATTTTTATTGGATGGTGGATTTCAGAAATCATGTCTTTCCTGTCAATAAATACAGGTTAGTCTATGAAAAGCTGCTTAAAAAAGGGGCGGTAAAAAAAAATTTTATTGAACCTTCTGTTCCTGATGATGAGGACTTGTTAAGAGTTCATTCCTCTAAATATCTGAAAAAAATAAAGTCAGGCAGGCTGTCCTCTTCTGAGCTGATGGCCCTAGAGCTTCCCTTTTCTAGAGAGGCTATAAAATTTTTTTTTCTCACTGCAGGAGGAACCATAAGAGCGTCTGAAGCCGCCCTTAGAGAAGGGATGTGCGTCCATATTGGCGGAGGATTTCATCACGCATTTTCTGACCATGGTGAAGGCTTTTGTGTTTTGAATGATGTAGCCGTAGCTTTGGAGAAAATGAAAGCTGAAAAAAAAATAAAGAAGGCCATGGTGGTCGATTGCGATGTGCATCAGGGAAACGGCACCGCAGCTATTTTAAAGGGAAAGGACTATGCTTTCACTTTTTCCATTCACCAGATGGATATCTATCCTGCTGAAAAAGCCACCAGCTCTTTAGACATAGGTTTATGGTCTGGAGATGGAGATGAAGAATATATTGAAAACTTAAGCCATCATATTCCCCGTATCTATGATCAGTACAAACCTGAATTGATATATTATCTAGCGGGGGCTGATCCTTATAGAAAAGATAAGCTGGGCGACTTGAACCTCACCTTTAAAGGTCTTGAAAAAAGAGATCAGATTATTATAGGAAACGCTCAAAAAAGAGGATATCCTGTGGTCATACTTTTTGCTGGAGGTTATGCTGTGGATGTCAATGATGTGGTGACCATCCATTTAAATACCATAATGACAGCAAGAAAAATGTTTAGGCGCTATTCCAGAAAAGGAATATTAGGAATCTTGAAGTAATACATGAGCGAATACTTTGGCGTCTCCCACCATGTTGTCTATCAAACAGTATTCGTCCGGTTGATGAGCGGTCTCCTCTATTTTAGACCAACAGGCAGCTTTATAGTCAGTTTTGCGTAAAATGGAAGCCACTGTTCTCACTCCCACGCCGATGGGTTTTGCCTTTTTTCCATAAATATCTTTAATGGCTTTTTTTAAACATTTAACCACAGGAGCTTCTAAAGATGTTTTGGTGCAGGCTGGGTCTTTTTGGACGTCTTCTATGACTATTTTTACATGGCATTTTTTTTCTGTCCTTTTGGCGATTTTTTGGATTTCTTTCTTGACTCGATCCATATTGTGTTTAGGGATGAGACGGCAGTCCATATAGAAAACATCTTCTCCGGGGATGGTATTGATGTTAGGTACATTTGCCTCTTTTTTAGTGGGTTCAAATGTTGAAGTGGGAGGAGAAAAAATAGAATCTTTTTCGGGAAATATTTTGTAAAGCTGGGTGAGTTCTGTGATAAGAAAAGCAGCGGCTTTAAGACTATTTATTCCTTTTCCTGGAGTAGAGCCCTGAGTTTGTTTTCCAATCGTTTTGACTTTTAACCAGTATATGCTTTTCTCGGCAATTTCAATCATGGTTCCGTTTTTATTTCCAAAGCCTGGGACAATGATTAAATCCTGTTTCCTAAAAGGATTTGAATTTTTCATTAAGTATCCTATGCCTTTTTTGTTTCCGGTTTCTTCGTCAGAAACAAAAAGGAGCCCTACATCAAATTTTGGCTTTATGTTTTCTTTTTGAAAGGCCTTTACGGCATAAATAGAAGCGAGCATGTCCTGCTGATTGTCTTCCGCTCCTCTTCCATATATTTTCCCTGATTCAACATAAGCTTTAAAAGGATTGCCTCTCCATAAAGCTGGTTCGCCTGGGGGAACCACATCTATATGCGTCATGATCCATATAGTCTTAGCAGAACTTTCGCCTTTGTGAAAGGCAATTATATTAGGTCTGTATCCAGAGGGGGCGTCAATATCTGGAGCTTTAATCACCTTTAACCTGTCCAATTCCATCTCTTTCAATAGCTCTAAGATAGCCTCTGCTTTTTTAGCTTCTCCATCCCCTCCATTAATCGGGGCAATAGCTGGGATTGAGCATAACTTAATCTGCATATCAACCATTTCATTACGGTATTTGTTTATTCTGTTGATGACTTTTTCAAGTTTTGTCATAAAAGACTCCAATTTTCAAATAATAACACCCCTCTGAACGAGAAGCAAGACGTGAAGGTTGAGTTCTTTTGTGATGAGCTTGACATTTAAGGTAATAGAGAATACATTTAGCCAAAATGAAGATAGGTATCGACCTACGGCCTTTTCTTAAGTACGAGACAGGGGTTGGCACTTATATCAAAAACTTGCTTTTTTCTCTGTCTAATATTGATATGGAAAATGATTACTATCTTTTTTCGTCCTCCTTAAAACAAAGATTTTCCCCCTCTAAAATTCCGATAATAGATAAAATGCATTTTCGTGATTTTCATTACCCTGTGAAGTTATTAAACTTTTTTTGGTATAGACTTGGCTGGCCTCCCCTGGATGCTTTTTTTAAGACTAACATTGATCTAACTCACTCTCCCACTCCATTAATTTGTCCCACCAGGGGAAAAACCATTATAACGGTTCATGACTTATTTTTTATGGATTTTCCTTATATGGCTAATAAGGAGGCTAGAAAATTTTTTTATAAAAATATACACAAATCTCTTCAAGTTTCTGATGGGGTGATCGTGGTATCACATTGTATAAAAAAACAGATTTTAGAAAGATTTAAGATAAATAAAGAAAAAATAAAAGTCATTTATCATGGAGTAGATCCTGAATTCAGTTCTGTTATATCTTTAGAAGAAATAAATAATTTTCGAAAATCTCATTCTCTCTCATCCAGAGTCATTGTTTTTGTTGGAGCCATGGATCCAAGGAAGAATCTGTTGAATCTTATTAAAGCATTTAAAATTGTTCACAGTAAGGAATCAGATGTATCTTTGGTTATTGCAGGGAGAAGGGGACGTGACTTCCCTGCTTTGAAAAAAGCTGTCAAAAATGAGAACCTCCATTCATGGATAAAGATTTTAGATTATCTTTCTCTAAGGGATCTAAAACGTCTGTACAGGGTTGGGACTATCTTTGCATTCCCTTCCTATTGTGAGGGTTTTGGACTTCCCCTTCTTGAGGCAATGATCAGTGAAATGCCGGTGGTTGCTTC
>DASRVI010000467.1:0-2906 GCA_035655135.1 Acidobacteriota bacterium
ACATAGCCAGAATGATCGCAGCGGTTGAGTTTATGGTCATTGATACAGAAACTTTATGAAGAGGGATTTCGTCAAAAAGTATTCTCATGTCCTGCAGAGAGTCGATGGCTACCCCTACTTTGCCTACTTCTCCATGGGATTGAGGATGGTCTGAATCCAGACCTAATTGAGTGGGAAGGTCAAAGGCAACGCTGAGGCCGGTTTGACCTTTTGATAGCAGGAATCGATACCTTTGGTTTGATTCTCGGGCGGTTCCAAAGCCGGCGTATTGACGCATGGTCCACAGCTTGCCCCTGTACATATTAGAGTAGACCCCTCTGGTAAATGGATATTTTCCTGAATCCCCTAAGTTTTGCAGGAAATCAGGAGATTGGATATCTTGTTCTGAATAAATCCTTTTTAATTCAATAGAGGAAGAAGTGGTGAATTTTTTCCCCTTATCTTCAGCCATATTCAGGAAATGTATTTTGAAAAAGCTTTTTTACCGGTGTAAGATCCTTTTTTACCAAGCATTTCTTCGATCTCCATAAGCCGGTTGTATTTGGCGATTCGTTCTCCTCTGCTCACTGAGCCTGTTTTTATTTGTCCTGTATTCAGGGCCACACTCAGGTCAGCAATGAAGGTATCTGAGGTTTCTCCGGAACGATGGGAAATGACACACAAGTATCCGCTTTTCTGGGCATGCTTGACCGTTTCTATGGTCTCTGTGAGAGTTCCGATTTGGTTTAACTTGATGAGTATGGAATTGGCGATCCCTTTTTCAATACCCTGTTTCAGTATTTTAAGGTTTGTTACGAAAATATCATCACCCACTATTTGGATGTCGTTCCCAAACTCACGGCTCATTTCTTCCCAACTGGACCAGTCATCTTCGGCAAATCCATCCTCGATTAAGATCACCGGATAACGGTTTATGATTTCCCTATAAAAACGGAGCATCTCTTGGGTGTCTTTTTTTGAGCCGTCCGATTTTTTAAACACATATTTATTGTCTTCATAAAATTCAGAAGCAGCCACATCCAGAGCCATAAAGATATCCTTTCCTGGCTCATAACCTGCCTTTTTTATGCTTTCAAGTATCAGCTCCAAGGCTTCTTCGTTTGATTTAAGGTTAGGGGCAAAGCCTCCCTCATCTCCCACTGCTGTGCCGTAACCTTTTTGCTTAAGGATTGTCTTTAGATTATGGAAGATTTCGGATGACATCCTGATCGCTTCTGCAAAATTGGGTGTGTTGATGGGAGCAATCATGAACTCCTGGATGTCCACATTATTATCTGAATGAGAACCTCCGTTGAGTATGTTTATGAGTGGAACAGGGAGTTGATAACGGTCTCTGTCTTCTAAATATTCGAATAATTCAAGACCCAATGCCTTTGCAGATGCAGCCGCAGCGGCCATGGAAACAGAGAGAATGGCATTGGCTCCCAGATTCTTTTTAGAAGGAGTTCCGTCCAGGTCTATGAGTGTTTCATCTATTTTTTCCTGTTCTGAAGAATCCATCCCTATAATTTCCGGGGCTATGATTTTTTCCACATTAGAAACAGCTTTGAGCACACCTTTTTTAAGGTATCTTTTTGGATCTCCGTCTCTGAGTTCCAGAGCTTCTCGTTTTCCGGTGGAAGCTCCGGAAGGGACAGAAGCCTTTCCTGTTAAACCGGACTCAAGTATCACTGTGGTGCTGACAGTGGGATTCCCTCTAGAATCCAGTATTTCTCTCGATTTGATTTCTTTGATGGTTGTTTTTGACATGGAAATTACTCACTTTATAGATTTCTTGTTATCAAGAAAAGATAATCTGTTCTTAATGTAAGGTCTGGGGGGTTATTTTTTTTCCTCGGTCTCTTCTTTCGTTTCTTTCACTTCTTCTGCTTTTTCGCCCAATTCTTTTTTCTTTTTGTCAACAAAATCTTTAATCACATCTATACCTTCTTTTGATTTTGTCTTTGCTTTTTGAAAGCTTTTTTCTGCGTCTTTACTGAACTGTTCATATCTTTCTTTAGCTCTTTCTCCGGTTCTTTCAGCCTGTTCTCTAATTTTCTTTCTGGTTTCTTTACCTTCGGCAGGCGCAAACAGAACTCCCAGTATAAATCCGGTAGCTGTGCCTAATAAAAAAGACAAAGTGATTTCAACAGCGCTTGAGCCTTTATTTTCCATTTTTTCCCTCCTTTTTCTTTCTTTTTAACTGCCTCCAACCCAGCCTGATTAAAGGATAGATAAGAGGCCAGTATCTAGAGCTGGGCCTGATTATTTTAACGGTCATAAACCAGGCTGCTTCTGATAATCCCAAAGCAGTTTTTTTGGTGGCATCCAGGATATCCTGGACATCATCCACTTGAGAGTTAATTTTGAGACCGGCATCACTTAAGTTTTTGGCAAGGGAGCGGATCTCAACCATGGTTAAAGAAGTTTCCTTTGCTGTTTTTCGCAGCTGGATAAGAAAAATAACAAAAAAAGTCACGGCCACCACTCCAGCAAAAGTCAAAACTAAAAATAAAAATTGGTTTAAAGTGAGTGCCATTTTTATTTAAGATAAAAGAAAATAACTTCTTTGTCAATCAGAACTGATGAAAATGGGGTAAAAAAAAGGTCTAAATGTGTGTAGAAAAATATGAATGGAGAGGTTATAATTTCATTGGAACGAAAAAAATGGAATTTTATTTTGTCAAAGATTTTAAAAAGAAATACAGATTTTTTTCATCCCCCCCTATTCAGCAAATAGAAGTCAACTTCAACAAATGGCAAAAAATGTGGGAAGAAGCAAAAAGAAGACTCTTGCTTCTTCATCCCAGAATGATTAGCCAAGAACAAGCTTTTGAGAGAGGATTGAACATAAAAAATTCGGCGACTCACATTTATTATTCAGGGAACCAAGATAAGGAAAAAATAAAAAGAAAGTTTATATTTTT
>DASRVI010000468.1:0-12393 GCA_035655135.1 Acidobacteriota bacterium
GCTTCATGCCCTGCGCCTCGCATCTACCGCAACCTCAGCTTGTGAATTTCCCAGGATTAAATTCATTAATCCGAAGGCTAAATCTATCATGTCGCTGCAGCCACACCTGATTTTCATTGAGCTTGCATAAGTATTGATTAGAATGTTCCGTTATAAAATATATATGGTAGTAATCAATGTCACTTATTTTCATGAAGTACATATAAAAAAAAGGGGAGATACGGAGGGATCTCCATTTCTCCCCTTTTTGGTCGGCTTGTTAATCCTTCAAAACTTCCTGATTGTCTCAAAAGTCAAGGATTTCTTCAGCTTTTTCTTTATCTATTTCAGTAATGTAAGAAATACTGCTTATATCCTCAGCCTCTCTGGTCAGGGAAGCAATATCATCTCTGGAGATATACTTGAGCTCAAATTTTCTGCTTCCTGCCATAAACTGTCTCAAGCCTTGGCTGAGTCTTTCAAAGTATCCATAAAGGCCTAAGCCTCCGGTGGGAATATCTTTGAATCTTTCCCCGAATTTTCTCTTGAGTTCTGGAGCGGTGACAAAGATTTCTTCTGGAGTGTTTCCAAACCTTTCCACATAAACAGGTATCTGCTGCTCATCAATTCTTTTTCCGATGGTTTTGCCCACCATTGTGGCAGCCATAGGACCTCTGGCCATGCTGACCAGTTTGAAATAAGGAGCACCGAGAGCAAGGACCTTATAGATCTGATCCTCAAAGGTGATGCCTCCGGCCACAGCCACATCAGGAACGAATTTTCCTTTTTCATCGATTTTCTTAAGGTATTTGTAAAGAAGAGACCATAACTCAACTCCAGGGACTCCCCATTCGTTCATCATACGCCAGGGACTCATTCCTGTACCACCTCCGGCAGCATCAACCGTGAGAAGGTCCAGTTCTGCTTTGGAAGCAAATTTGACAGCGCGGGCCAGATCCTCGGGACGGTACGCTCCGGTCTTTAGGAAGATATATTTGGCTCCTGCGTTTCTCAGCTCTTCAACCCTTTTCATGAAGCTCTCTTCTTCCACCATTCCCAGTCTAGAATGTCTTTCAAATTCTTTAAAGCTTCCTTTTTTGAAGGCTTCGATGACATCAGGATCTTCTGGATCTGGAAGCACGATATAACCTCTTTTTTTCAAACTTTGAGCTTTGCTCAAAGTTTTCAGCTTGACTTCTCCGCCGATATCTTTGGCTCCCTGTCCCCATTTCAATTCAACAGCTTCCACACCCAATTTGTTAATAGTGTATTCCTGCACTCCTAACCGAGTGTCTTCTACATTAGCTTGAACAGCAACGGTTCCATAGCCTTTTTCCTGCCAATCTTTGTAGGACTTTATCCGATTTTCCATATCAACAGATCGAACGACTTTTCCATTTTTAAACTCTGATTCTTGATCCATACCGCATACATTTTCACCGACGGTGAGAATACTGCCAGAAATAGCAACTCCAGCCGCTAATCCTTTCCAGTTCTGCTTGGCTACATTTGTGGAACCCATGGCTCCAATGACAAAAGGAACCTTGAGTTTTAGGTCTTTGTTGCGGCCGATAGCTGTTTCGATGCTGACTTTAGGAAAGGTTGCTTTGTCGCTGTCAGCTTCCACACCATAGGCTCCGACTGCTGTTCCCAAAATAGTAAAATCAGAAAGGTCAACTGGATAATCTTTTTCTGAGGCAGAAGTAATGATCCCAAAGGGCTGAGGATAAAGAACCTCATGTCCGCGGTATGCTGATTTTCCGATTTCACACATACCAATACAGCCGTCAACACAGGTCACACACATACCGCTAAAGGGACTGATAGATCCCTCAGTTCTGTTTTTGGTAAGGGTAGCGGCACTCCTATTTAGTTTTGTATAAGCCATTCTTAATTCCTCCTTATTGACTCTTTTCTTTATATATTAAAAGAAGCATTGTTCACTGATTATTTTTTATTTGAGTCCTGACTCGCTTCTTTTTTTTCATCCTCTTCTCTGACACATGTGCCACAGCGTCCAGCATCATACATCCAGCACTGAAGTTCATCATAGGTATCCAAACAGGTTGGATCCATGGTGAGACAGGCATTGCACACGTTTGTATCTGGATTAGGACCATGGCATCTGAGCTCACAAGCTGGGCATATGTACATGCAGGCCCCGCAGTGACGGCACACTTCTGAACGGACATCAAACGGAGTTGAAATTTTTCTTTTATAGCCCCGATTTTGAAATCCGATAGCTTTGGCATCCATTTGTTCGGCACACATACGCACACAGAGACCGCACAGGATACACTCTTCATTTCTGGGCTTAAACCGCATTTGAGTCACGCCAAATTTTGAAGCAAGGTCCTGTATGGTTTTAGAATTGGGGGCCACAGAAAGCATCAGCTCGATCATCATTTTTCGGGTTTGGACCACTCTTTTTGTATCTGTATGAACCACCAATCCCTCGCTGACAGGAAAAGTGCATGAAGAGACCATTTTGGTATTGGGTTTTTCTCCTACTTCCACCAGGCATAACCGACATCCTCCGTAAGGGCTCAGTCCTTCGTTATAGCAAAGAGTTGGTATTTCCAAACCATAAAATTTGGCTGTTTCAAGGATGGTCCACCCTTCTTCTGCTTTGACCTCCAATCCATTGATAGTGAGATTAATCATTTTCTCCTCCTATGGCTTTTTTTCCGTCTTCAGTCTCTAACTCACATCTAAGGCATCGCCTTGCTTCTTTTATGACTGTTTCCTCATTAAAACCCAAATCGACTTCTTTGAAATTTTTATGTCTCTTTTTTACGGATAATTTAGGCATTTCTGGCCTTTTGGCTTCCTCTATCTCTTCTTCGGTTAATTCGACAGGTTCCACATACATGGATGGGCGGCTGATTTTATATTCAGGAGAATAGGTTTTACCCTCCAAATAGTGAAAAATTGATTGGGCTGCCTTTTTCCCCATAGACATAGCTTCCACTACCGTGCTGGGGCCTGTCACGGCATCACCCCCAGCAAAAACTCCCTTTTGGTCTGTTGAGAAAGTGTTCTCATCCACTATTAAAGAGTCCCATTTAGTGGTTTTTATGTTATCATCAGGAGTTAAATAAGAAGTATCCGGCTGCTCGCTGATGGCTGAAATAAGGGTGTCGAGTTCAATAGTGAATTCTGAGCCTTCAATGGGAATAGGTCTTCTCCTCCCACTTTCATCCAAGTCTCCTAACTTCATTTTTATGCATTCAACACCTGTAACCTTTCCATTTTTAGACAGCACTTTCTTGGGAAGGACTAGATATTGAATATCAATGCCTTCTTCAAGGGCACTTTCAATTTCATCTTCATAAGCCGGCATTTCTTTTCTTGTTCTTCGATAGAGGATATAAACTTTTTTGGTATTTTTATCTCTCACTGCGACTCTGGCAGAATCAATAGCTGCGTTCCCACCGCCCACAATTCCTACTTTTTCACCCAGGGGTAATTCTTCGCCTAAATTGGCCAGTCTCAGTATTTTTACACCTTGATAAACTCCTTGTTTATTTTCCCCTTGAATTCCCATTTTCATGGGTTTATGGGCACCGGTTGCGATATAAACAGCATTGAAACCCTTATCAAACAGGTCTTGAATCGAGAAATCTTTTCCCAGAGCTGTATTTGTTTTTAAAGTTATTCCTGAATTCAAAATGTTTTGAATATCGAAATCTAACTTGTCTTTTGGCAGTCTGTGTTCAGGTATTCCCACAGCCAGCATGCCTCCAGGAACAGGTAATGATTCAAAGATTGTGACTTGAACTCCTTTTTGATTGAGATAGTATCCCGCAGTCAATCCAGCCGGTCCTGCTCCGATGACAGCGACTTTGTAATCCTTTTTATGCGGTTTTGTTTCAGAGGAAGGTTTATAGTCATTTTCAATAGCCCAGTCTGTAAGAAATCTTTTGATAGAGCGGATGGCAATGGGTTCTCCGATTTCTCCGGCTCTGCAGTTAGATTCACAGGGATGATGACACACTCGGCCTAGAACTGTTGGAAGGGGATTCTCCTTTCTTATGATATCCACAGCTTTCTTGAATTCACCTCTGGCAGTTAACGCAATATAAACCGAGGCTTCCTGGTCAATGGGACATGTATACTGACATGGAGCTGAAACGATTTCCTTGCAGACTAAGGCAGGACATTTTTTCTTTCTGATATGTTCTTCATATTCTTCTCTGAAGTATCGAAGGGTAGAAAGAACAGGATTGGCTGCTGTTTGGCCCAGTCCGCACAGTGAGGCATCTTTGACAGCTTGAGCTAATTCCTCGAGAAGTTCAATGTCTCCTTCCTCTCCTTTTCCTTCTGTTATTTTATTGACTATTTCCCACATGCGCTGGACTCCTTCACGACAGGAGAGGCATTTTCCGCAGGATTCGTCTCTAAGAAAGTTTAAAAAATATTTAGCAATGTCCACCATACAGGTATTTTCGTCCATAACGATCATCCCGCCTGATCCCATGATGGAACCCGCTTGGGTCAAACTTTCATAGTCTATGGGAAGATCAAGTTTTTCTGCAGGAAGACAGCCTCCTGAAGGCCCTCCAGTCTGAACAGCTTTAAACTTTTTTCCGCCGGGAATCCCTCCGCCAATATCAAAGATGATTTCTCGGAGAGTGATTCCCATAGGGACTTCCACCAATCCAGTGTTGTTGATTTTGCCTACCAGTGAGAATATTTTTGTTCCTTTGCTTTTTTTTGTTCCGATTTGTGAATACCATTCCGGTCCTTTATCTATAATCAGGGAGATGTTTGCCCATGTTTCAACATTATTGATGTTGGTCGGTTTTCTAAACAATCCTTCCACAGCAGGAAAGGGAGGTCTTTGCCTGGGTTCCCCCACTTTCCCTTCAATAGAGGCGATGAGTGCGGTTTCTTCGCCGCAAACAAAAGCCCCAGCTCCTTTGGAGATATTGATTTCCAGGTCGAAACCAGAGCCTAAAATATTTTTTCCGATGAGTCCTCGTTTTTTGGCTTCATTAATAGCCAGCTTAATGTTATTTAATGCAAGAGGATATTCTTCACGGATATAAATATAGCCCTCATGGGCTCCTATGGCATAGGCTCCGATGATCATTCCTTCTAAAACTCTATGAGGATTTCCTTCCATAAGACTTCGGTCCATATAAGCACCAGGGTCTCCTTCATCAGCATTACAGATAATGTATTTATCATCTCCTTTTGCTTTTCTTGTGAATCCCCATTTCACTCCGGTTGGGAATCCAGCTCCTCCTCTGCCTCTGATTTGAGAGGATTTTACAATTTCAATCACATCTTCAGGCGAGAAAGTATCAAGAACTTTGGCAAGGGAGCCATATCCTCCGATGGATAGATAATCGTTGATTTCAGTAGGTTCGATTTTAACATTATCTCCCAGAACGAGTCGTTTCTGCTTTTTATAAAAGGAAATATTTTCTTCGCTTTTTGGTTTTTCTCCACTAGCAGGGTCAGTAAAGAGAAGGCGGTCAAGAATTTTATTATTAACAGCTGTTTCTTTGATGATCGCTTCGGCGTCTTCAGGTTGGACATGTTGGTAAAAAATGTCATGAGGCTGCAAAATGATATTTGGTTCTGCCTCACAAAAGCCATGGCATCCTGTGACTTTCACTTGGACGGTATCTTCAAGCTTTTCTTTTTTTATTGTTTTGTTTAGAGAATCTATAACCTCCATGGAGCCTCTGGCTTGTCCACAAGTCCCAGCTGAAACTATAAGTTTGGTTTTATCATCAGATTTTGATCTTTCTTTCTGTTTCTTGATTATTTTCTTTAATTCACTGGTGGATTTAATTTTATTTGTGTTTTTCATTTTTATTCTCTTTTTTCTTGTGCTTATTTATGATGGAGTCAACTTTCCTTATAGATGTTTGGGCGTGATAGTCATTATCGACCACAACCACAGGACCTATGGCGCAGCATCCCAAACAAGCGACTGTATCTAAACTGAATTGCATGTCTTTAGTGGTATGACCCGGTTCAATTCCTAATTTTTTTTGAAATTCATCCAGGATTTTTGGGCCTCCTCTCACATGGCAGGCTGTCCCCAAACAGACCTTAATAATATGGTCTCCCTTAGGCTCAAGACTGAAAGCACTGTAAAAAGTAGCTACACCTATAATATCAATCAATGGAATGTTCAGTTCTCGGGAAACAAATATTAAAGCTTTTTTTGGGAGGTAATTGTATTCAGCCTGAATTTCTTGAAGGATGCCTATTAGAGCGCTTTTTTTATGATTGTATTTAATGATGAATGATTTGACTTTATCTGTTTCGACGTTCAACGTTATCCCTCCAGTTAGGTGATAATTTTAGACATGATTGTATAGACATAAAAATTATTTTGTTACCTTTAATTAAAGAAAGAGAATTGGATGAATATTGTGTGAAAAATGAACAGAATAAATACTTATTAGGAGTGAAATATATTATTATTTCTCCTTCCATTCAGAGAATTAAATAAAAAATAAATAAAAAAAATATAAAACAAATTTTATTTTGTTATGAAATGATTTTATAACAGAAATAAAAAATGAATGTCAAGCAAACATTCTTTTTAAGGACTTTTGGAAAATACATAATAGGATTTTCTGGCAATGGATATTTGATCCATGTCTTTGTCGTATTTTTTATGCAGGCTTTTCTCTATTTCTTTTTGTCTGTGGAATCTTTTGCCTTCAAACTGCTTCACCCACCACGTGGAATCAGCTCCAATGAGATGTCCGTTTTTTGGGTATCCATAATCATCGGTGTGGACTGTCTGAAAAAGATTATGCTCCTTGATATCCTGTTCCCATTCCTTGATATAGAGGGGGAATATCTCTCCGAAAACATCATCTTTCCCAAAGGCAGGAATATTGCCGAATAAATACCCATCATCAGAAAGAAGATGGTAGATTTTCTGTATATATTTGGATAATTGGTTGGGATTCAGATGCTCAAATATATCCAGGCCCAGAATAAAATCATATTTTTTCCCGAGATCGACTTCCAAGATATCTCCAAAATAAATATTTTCTTTTATTTCTGGAAAGGCTTTTGATAGATAAATCCGGCTTATTTCAATGCCTTCACTTTTGATGTCTTTATCATACAGGCATTTCATCACTGTTCCATTGGCGCAGCCTAAATCCAGTACTAATCCTGGGTTGAACTGGGAGATTAATTCTGATAGAAGTTTCTGGTCGTCTCCGATCTGGAGATTCCATACTCCTGGTTTTTCATAATAGCCGTTCTCGATTATTTTTTTTTCGAGCCAGTCAAAATCTGAAGAGTCTTTGACTTTAAACACCCAGATATTCTCTTTTTCATAGATGTCCAATACTTGTTTGTACTGTTCAGGTTTTTCATTTCTAATGGGAGGAAGAAGCAGATGGTGTATGTTTTCTCTGGTTATTTTATTTTTAAATTCTTCTGATTGAATGATATCCAGGACCACAGAAACCCTAGATTTTCCTTTTTTTAACATTTCTAAATAAAACTTTTTTCCTTCAGGATCAATGTCTCTTTCCAGCAGTCTTTGGTATATTTCTTGTAGAAAATTCTTATCTGACTTCTTTTCTTTACAAGCTTTTTTGAACAAACCACTCATTCCAGTGTATATTTTAATTTAAAAGGATTTCTTGTAAAGGAAATTATGCAATCATCTGATGATTAACCTGAATTATTCACGAGTCAGGTTGATTAGGTGGCTTACCTATAATATAATACCCTTCATTTTATAAGACAGCCATGATATGAAAAGAATAAAACTGATCATACCTATATTTTCTATCACACTTTCTACTGTTCTCATTGAAATTTTGTACACCTGAGTTTTTTCAGTGATTTATGTTAGTTCGTTTGCCTTCTTGATGATTTCCTTGGCTCTTTTTGGCTATGGATTGAGCGGGGCTTATATGTCCATAAGTCGCTTTACAGACAAAAAAGATGCCATCAAGTATCTTGTCTACTTGGATTTGCATTAAGTCTACCTATTATTTATAAAATCACTATATCAAAAAACATAGATTTTTTAAATCTTTTCAATCCATTTTCTAATTTTTTGCTGTTTGTTTTTAATTTTCTTCTTTTACTGTTGCCTTTTTTCTTTGCTGGAGCTTCATTAGTTTTGATTTTCAGTCTGTATTCTTCTGAAATCGGAAAGCTTTATTTTATTGACCTCTTAGGAGCGGCCTTAGGAGGGATTGCTATCATTCCCCTGATCACAAATTTTGGTCCTTCAAGGATTATATTGATCATATTTTTACTGCTGGGGCTTTCATAATTTTTAATAGCAAGGATAAAGAAGTTAAAAAAAGCGTTAATCTTTTCATTGATGGCTGTGGTTTTTGCTGTTTTATTCATTCATTCGGAAGCTCTGTTTCCCATAGTTCCTAAAATGGTCAAAAGGGGTTATCTCAAGCAGTACCATAACAATAGGATCCAATATTCAAAGTGGAGTCCGATCAATAAGATCGATGTGGCGCCTTTTTCCTTCAATAGAAAAATAATCTGGATAGATGCCGGAACCATGCAGTCCTGGCTGGCAAAATTTGATGGAAAACTCAATGATTTGGGACGCATAAAATGGACCAATGAGTCAATTCCTTTTCAGCTGACCCGCAGCGGAAATGCCCTTATCATTGGTTCAGCCGGAGGATATGAAGTCTTGTGCGCTCTTTCTCACCGATTCCAAAATGTAGTGGCGGTTGAGATGGGCCCTGAGATCTATCATATAGTCAGAGATGAGTATTCTAATTATATAGGGAATTTATTTCAAAATAGAAGAGTGAACCTTCTCAATGAAGAAGGAAGAAGCTGAGATTCTGAGAGAATTTGCCAAAAAAAGAAATATTGTTTATTCACCCTTCAGGAAAATGGAAAATCTCTATTATGAATTAGCTTCCTCTGAATACAAGAAAGCAATTCAAAGCTCCTCTGTCAATCTAAGTCCGGTTCAAGATATTTCTCCTTATTTTAATCAGCCCAATAAAATCGGTCAGTTCAAGTTTGAAAACATAAAAGTCAGAGGGATGGCTAGGGATCTGGTCCAATGGTCTTTGATTTATTCAAACAGTGTTTACTTATCCATACTTTTTCTTTCCATTTTACTTCCTATTATGCTTATCTTTATTCCGCTCAAAGCCTCAACAAAGGGCCATGTGAGTAAAAATTTTGTTTTTTACTTTTTCCTTATAGGTCTTTCTTTTATTATGATTGAAATCATAATGATTAAGATTTTTCAGTTCTATCTGGGAAATCCTGCCTATTCTATATCAGCCATTATCTCTTCTCTATTGGTCTCTTCCGGAATAGGATCACTTTTATCCAAAAAGATGAGACAGATGGTGGGGAAGGGATTTGTTTTGATTTTCTCTGCGCTGCTGTTTTTAATCCTGGTCCTGTATTCTCTGTTTCTGTTTAAAGTCATATCAGAATTCATTCATTTGAATCTGATCTGGCGGGTGTTAATAACTTTTTTTCTTATCTTTATCCCTGGCTTTTTAATGGGTGTGTTTTTTCCCACAGGGATAGAATATTTGGGAAAAAAGCAGAAATCAATGATCGGATGGGCTTGGGGATCCAATGCTTTTGCCACTGTTTTAGGATCTGTGAGGACGGTTATTATGGCCATTAATTGGAATTTTTCTGCAGCCTTGTTTTTGGCGGCTGTGTTCTATGTTACTGCAGGTTTGATATTCAATTTTTCAGCTGATCCTGGTCATTCATAAAATATGTATGCATTTTCATATACATTTATCATGATTGCTTATCTTTAGAAGTTACATATGCAAAATATGATTTTACGGTTAGTTCCTGTGGTGAATTATTTTTAGTGCATACATATTTTACCTTTCAGACGAGCCGATCTCCCTGCATCTGCTTCGTTACAGGACATTCGTAGTGAAGAACCACGACTTCATGCCCTGTGCCTTGCATCTACAGCAATCTCGGCTCGTGAATAACCAGGATTACATAAACTGACACGGAAGGCTAAATCTTCAATGTCGCTTCAGCAACATCCAAATTGCATTAGGTAAGGGAGCTTAGGTGTTGAAGTGCTTTTTTAAGTCGTCTGGGAATCGAGGTCTTGCCTCCATATGAAATACAATCAGATCTTTAAGGATGTTCCTGGCTTTATGGATTTGTTCTGCTGAGAAACCAGGAATATTATCAGAGTTCGGTGGGTTCTTTAATATCCAAGAAAATATTGAGTTTTCTTCAGAGCCTATCCTTTCTTTTTCTGTTGTGCGGCAGTTTCTGCATACTACACCATCTCTTTTTTTGGAAAGCCAGCCCGAATTTTCTATGTTTTTTCGACATGCCTGACACTTTTTCAAATTAGGGAAAAATCCATTGAGTTTAAGAAACCATAATTCAAAGTAGGCTGTGATAAGAGCCTTTTCTTTTCCCTGTTTCAATGCCCGGAGTATTTGAAGCAGAAGTCTGAATAATGTGTCGTCTTCGCTTCTTGAAGGAATGGAATTTTCTATCAATTCTGAAAAATAGCGTAATGTGAAGGCTGTTTCTAGATCACTCTGGATTTCAAAAAAAGATTCCAGAAGGTCACAATTGCTGACTGTGACTAAATCTTTATTTTCTTTTTCATAAAAATATATATTTAGGTATGATAAGGGTTCTAAACAGCTCCCAAATCTGTTGCCGAATTTTCTTGCGCCCTTAGCCATTCCTTTTAAGATGCCTCTGTTTCTGGAGAAAAAAACCGCAATTTTATCTTGGTCTCCAACATTAAAAGTCCTGAGAACTAAGGCTTCATTTTGATCTTTAGGCATAAGAAATATCTATCCTGGATAATTCATCATGATTTATTATACACATCAGGCTTTTTTATGAATAGTCCAGGCTATGTGAGATATTGGAGGAAAAGAGTCCCTAATCCTAAAAATGTAAGAAATCCAAGTGAGTCTGTGAACATAGTCAGAAGATTTACAGAGCCAAGGGCAGGATCCAGTTTGATCAGTTTGAGGAATAAAGGAACCAGTGTTCCCACTAATGCGGCAATAAAGAGATTGAAGATGATAGCCAGACCCAATACAAGACCTAGATAGAGATTTCCTATCAATAAATAAGAAACAAAGCCTAAAAGGGATCCGATGACAATTCCATTGCATATTCCCACCACAATTTCTTTAAACAAGGCTTTTCTTGCAGATATCCATTCGGTTTGACCCACTGCGATTTCTCTGACTATGATGGCCACAGTCTGGTTTCCAGCGATGCCTCCTAATGCCGCCACTAGCGGCATGAAAACCGCCAGGGTGACAAATTGCTGGATAGTGCCTTTGAAAGTATTAACCACAAATGGAGCTACTGAGGCAGTGAGCAGGCTTAATAAAAGAAAAGGGAGACGTTTTTTCACTGAGGAAAAAGGGCTGTCTTTGATTCGGTCTGTGGTATCAAGAGAAACCATTTTATATATATCTTCAGTGGCTTCCTGGTCAATAACGTCAATGATATCATCAACAGTTATCACGCCCACCAGTTTCATGTTTGAATCTGTGACGGGTATGGCTACTAGATTATAATCGGCAACCACTCTTGCTGCTTCTTCTTGATCTGTATCTGTCTGTACGCTTATGACATCCACGGTCATGATGTCTTTGAGAGAGGTGTTTGGACTGGAAAAAAGTACCTGACGCAGAGAGACAACTCCTTTAAGATGAAAGTCATCATCAACCACATAGAGATAAAATGCTGATTCAACATCTCCTTCCAGCTGCATGGCTGTAATAGCATCAGATACCTTTGTATTCTCATTTAAGGCGTAGAAATTAGGAGACATGATTCTTCCAGCGGTTTCTTCTTCATGTTCCAAAAGCTCTTTGACCTCTTCAGTGGGTTTTTTCTCCAGGGAGGCAAGAATTTCATTTTTGAGGTTTTCTGGGACCAGCTCCAGTATAGGAGCGATATCATCCGAAGGCAGATCACTAAAGATTTTTATGGCTGTATCTATAGGTATCTGTTGGACAAGTTCTGCCGCATCTTCCGGCGCCATTTCGCTTAATACACCCGCAGCTTTTTCATTGTCGTTTTCATGTAAAGTGATTAAAAGGATGATTTTTTCGCGTTCGGTGAAATGATTTATGAGTCCAGCAATATCAGGGGGGTGGAAATTTTTTAAAAGATTCCAAAGTTTCTGTCTGGCGCCAATATTTATGAATTTCCTGGTTGAGTTGATGATCAGGCGGAGAGTTTCGACTTTCATTATTTTTCCCTTTAAAGGCCCAAGATAACATAAATGCATTTTCCTGTAAATCAATTTCAATGGATGCAAATAGAAAAAAATCTTATTTTGAAAAATGAATTCCCAATCTTTTTATATTGGATTGCAGTGTTTTTTTCTCGATTTCCAACTCTGTGGCTGCTTTATCAAGGTCCCAATTGTTTCTAACAAGAGCA
>DASRVI010000469.1:0-8616 GCA_035655135.1 Acidobacteriota bacterium
AAGGCTCAATATTGTGGGTGAAGTCTGGGGAAACATGCCTCTCAAAGAGATCTCTCATGGACATTTTGTAGAACTTGACAAATAAAGCTGGATATTAAATATTTCACCAGAAAACCAATCCATATCACCAAAAAAAATTGACAGGATAATACCATAGTGATATATTCATATTTCACCAAAACAAGTTAAAGAATCATAAAAAAATAATACCACAAAAAAAAAGGAGGTCTTTAAATGGCGTTAAAAGACACACTCAAATCCAAAATCGGTCCTATGCAGGAAAGGGTAAAAAATCTGATCAAAGAGCATGGTGATAAAAAAATCTCTGATGTGACAGTCCGCCAAGCCTATGGAGGCATGCGCGGTGTCAAATGCATTGTTACTGAAACTTCAGCTCTTGATCCGTATGAAGGAATCCGCTTCCGGGGATATAATATCCCTGAATTAAGAGAGAAGCTGCCTAAGGCTCCAGGAGGAGAAGAACCCCTTCCCGAAGGCATTTTTTATCTTCTCCTCACAGGTGATCTTCCAACTGAAGAGGATGTCAAAGAACTGACTGAAGAATGGAAAAAACGCGGTGAACTCCCTGATTATCTCATCAAAATCATGGATTCAGTTCCCACAGACACTCATCCAATGACCCAATTTGCACAGGCTATACTAGCCCTCCAGAAAGACTCTGTATTCGCTGAGAAATACAGAAAGGGAATCAGCAAAATGGAATACTGGGATCCCATGTATGAAGATGTCATGAATCTTCTGGCAAAGCTCCCCAGAATCGCTGCTTATATCTACAGAAGATCATACAAAAACAATGAACATGTACCCGCTGATCCCAATCTAGACTGGGGCGGCAACCTGGCCCATATGGTCGGATCTGATGATGATAAATTCAAAGAACTGATGCGTCTCTATCTGGTCATTCACAGTGACCATGAGGGAGGCAATGTCTCTGCTCATACCACACACCTGGTGGGTTCAGCCTTATCCGATGCCTATTATTCTCTTTCCGCAGGAATGGACGGATTAGCTGGTCCTCTCCACGGCTTGGCTAATCAAGAAGTTCTCCGCTGGATCATGGAAGTTATGGATGATCTGGGAGGAGTTCCTAACAAAGAACAGCTGACAAAATATCTTTGGGACACACTTAAAGCAGGAAAAGTTATTCCTGGTTACGGCCACGCTGTTCTCCGTCAAACAGACCCCAGATACATGGCCCAGAGAGAGTTCGCTCTCAAGCATCTTCAGGACGACGAAATTTTCCAGGTTGTGAGTGCCATCTATGAAGTAACTCCGGATATACTTAAAGAACACGGAAAAGCCAAAAACCCGTGGCCCAATGTGGATGCTCATTCCGGATGCCTGCTTCTTCACTACGGCATTAAAGAATATGACTTCTATACAGTCTTCTTCGGCGTATCCCGTGCTATAGGTGTTCTTTCTTCACTGGTATGGGATCGAGCTCTTGGTCTTCCTATTGAAAGACCCAAGACAGTGACCACTGACTGGATTGAAGAACAGGTCAAGTAGATAAAGATTTATTCCAGATAAAAAGGAGCGGGAAATTTCCCGCTCCTTTTTTGTCTTCACCTTATTTCCTTTCTAAAAAAGGGGACAATTCTATTTTTCAAGGAAAAAGAATAGAGCCGTCTCCGTTTTAGAGATGCTTCCTTTTATTGTATTTTACCTTTCATTATTTTAAAATAACGTCAAATGGAAAAAATCAAAATCCGCGGTGACCATAACCTTCGATTAAAAGGGAAAGTCAGAATAAGCGGAGCCAAAAACGCGGTTCTTCCCGCCATAACCGCCTCTCTTCTTACTAGAGAAAAAATCCATCTAAAAAATGTTCCTCAGGTTACCGATGTCTTCACCATTCTAACCTTAATGAAAGACCTGGGGGCTGAATATGATATCAAAAAAAATTCTCTTCAAGTCCAGGTTAAAAAGATCAATTCATATGAAGCATCATACCAACTTGTGCGCGCCATGCGAGCTTCTATCTTGGTTTTAGGGCCCCTTCTCGCAAGATTTGGAAAAGCAGTGGTCGCTCTTCCCGGGGGCTGCGCTATTGGGTCCCGACCCACAGACCTTCATATCCACGGCTTTGAGAAGCTGGGAGCCACTATTAGTCTTGAACATGGTTATATCAGAGCTGAAAGCAAGCGCCTCCAAGGAACAAAAATAGAATTTGAGAGGAAAACAGTGGGAGGCACTGAAAATCTGCTCATGGCTGCCTGTTTAGCTCAAGGAGAGACCATACTTAAAAACTGCGCAAAAGAACCAGAAATCGTTGACCTATGTCAACTGTTGATCAAAATGGGAGCTAAAATCGATGGAGTTGGAGAAGAAGTCATGAGGATCAAAGGAGCAGATGAACTGGGAGGCACCTCTCATAATATTATCCCTGACAGGATAGAAGCAGGGACTTTTCTCATAGCCGGAGCTTTGGCAGGGGATTCAATGATCATCACTCATGTCCGCCCTGATCATCTGCATACAATTATAGAAAAGATAAGATATTCCGGCGTTGAAATCGAAGAACTCAACTCAAATTCCCTTAAAGTGTCAAAGCAAGAAAACCTGAAAGCTCAGGATATAACCACTTCTCCTTATCCGGGATTCCCCACTGATATGCAAGCTCAGTTTACAGTTTTGATGACTCAAGCTGAAGGAACATCCATCATCACGGAAACCGTTTTTGACAGACGCTTTTCCCATGTCAATGAACTTCTTAGACTGGGAGCCAATATCGAAGTATCTGGAGATAAGGCCATAGTTAAGGGAAAAACACCTCTTTCAGGAGCCGAAACAACCGCCACTGATCTGAGAGCTTCTGCTTCACTTATACTGGCGGGACTCATAGCCAGCGGAGAAACTACCATCACTGAGGCACATCATCTGGATAGAGGCTATGAAAATCTAGAAAAGAAACTCAACTTTCTTGGTGCTGATATAGATCGGATAAGGGAATAACGATGCAAAAAGGAGGAGAAATGAAAGACTGTATTTTTTGTAAAATAGTCAATAATGAAATCCCATCTGAAAAAGTTTATGAAGATGAAAATATTCTGGCTTTTGAAGACATAAATCCAAAAGCCCCTGTGCACATCCTGATTATTCCTAAACAGCATTATAAATCTTTGAATGAAATTCCAGAAGACAAAAAAGAGATCATCGGCGACCTGATGTTGACAGCAAAAAAAATCGCAGCCAAAAAGAAAATTTATAAAAAAGGATACAGAATCGTCCTCAATACAGGAAAAGATTCAGGTCAGGAAGTAGCCCACATTCATTTTCATCTTCTCGGCGGGCGAATGATGACTTGGCCTCCAGGATAATAATCCATCCTTGACAGCTTTATTTAAGCTTGGGATTTGGTCTTTGTTATCATTCCCTATATAATAATTATAGAAATAAAATTATCTTGTATAGAGGAGGAATTAAATGCAAATCACATGGTTGGGACATTCAGCAGTTAAAATAAAGGGAACAAAAACAATCTATATTGACCCTTTCTTATCAGAAAATCCTGCGGCTTCCATTTCACCAGAGGAAGTCTCAGTAGCTGATATGGTTGTTGTCACTCATGACCATTCTGACCACCTGGGCGATGCCTTTCCTATCTGTAAAAAAACAGGAGCTACCTTGGTAGCGATACATGAAATTGCTGTGATGGCAGACTCAGAAGGTATCACTTCAGAAGGCATGAACATCGGCGGCACAGTGGAGGTCAAGGGAGTCAAAATCCATATGGTCAATGCACTTCATTCTTGTGACAAAGGCGATCCAGCAGGTGTGGTGGTAGAAATGGACAACAAAACCCTTTATCACGCCGGAGACACCGCTTTAACTTATGACATGAAATTGATTGCTGACTTCTTTCATCCAGATCTCAGTTTTCTGCCCATAGGAGACAGGTATACCATGGGCGTTCAATCTGCATCTAAAGCTGTTGAATTCACCCAGACAAAGAAAGTCATCCCTATACACTATGATACTTTTCCTCTGGTCAATGCTGACCCGGAAGAATTTAAAAAATTGGTGGGAGACAAAGCTGAAGTCATCATCCTCAAACCAGGCGAAAGCTACGATCTGACATAAAAAGAAAAAATAAGCTGCTCATCCATGCCCTATTTAATAGACGGGAATAACCTTATAGGATACCTTCCTACCCTTAAAATAAGGTCAAATGAGAGCCGATATGAACTGATTTCAAGGCTCATCATTTTTCAGAAAGTCAAAAACACCCGGGTTATGGTTGTTTTTGACGGACCGCCTGATCCTAATCTAACCGAAGAAGATTTTAAGGGAATTCCTTTTTTTGTTCACTACCCGGACTTTGGACAGAACGCGGATACAGTCATTAAAAAAATTATATCAAAGGAAACTGATCTAAGACGGTTTTTTGTAGTGAGCTCGGACAACGAAATCAAATTCTACGCCAAATCCAAAGGAGCTAAAAGCTTAAACTGCCAAGAATTCAATAAGCAGTTAAAAAAAGCATTGAAAAAGTATAAAAAAATCATGGAATTGGAGAAGAATGTGGAGCCTCCCTCTCCGTTAGAAGTAAAATTATGGTCAAATCTTTTTGAAAGAAAAAAATGAACAGAGTCGCTGTTATCGGTGCAGGAAGACTGGGGACCACTCTGGGCCATGCTTTACTTAAAAAAGGCTATACCATCACAGCCCTCTCATGCCGCTCTCTCTCATCCGCCGAAAAAAGCACACAGATTATAGGAAAAGGCATTCCAGTAACGGACAATAAAGAAGCAACCATAAAGGCAGATATAGTGGCGATCACTGTCCCGGACGACCGTATAAAATATGTCGTAAACGAACTCAGGCCAATAGACCTTAACCAAAAATTCATTTTTCACTGCAGTGGGATTTTATCCAGTGAAATCCTTAAGCCGCTCAAAAAATCAGGAGCTGTGACCGCCTGTATTCACCCCATACAGAGCTTTTCAGTAAAAAGCCGAAATCCTATGCTTTTTAAAGACATTTATTTCAGTGTGGAAGGGGATAAAAAGGCTCAACAACTGGCCAATAAAATCATAAAAAAATTAGGTGGGACCGGCTTTTCCATAGATCCAAAAGACAAGCCACTCTATCACACAGCCTGCACCATGGCTTCCAATTATTTGGTGGTCCTTTTGGAACTTGCCGAAAATCTTTTAGGAAAAGCCGGAGTCAAAAAAGAAATTCAAAATAGGATGCTTCTTCCTCTGGTTAAAGGAACTCTCAATAATATAAGCAAAAACGGCATTCCAGGATCCTTAACCGGTCCTATTTCCAGAGGGGATATCAAAACTTTAAAATCACACCTCAACTGCCTGAAAAATCATCCTTCTTTTCTTAGGATATACCAGGACCTCGCTCAGCAAGCTTTAGAAATAGCCAAGAAAGAAAACCGACTACCCCAAAAAAAAATAACAGAAATTAAGGCTCTGCTGGAATAAAAACCACTTCTTCTTCCAGCGTAATTCCAAATCTTTTTTTTACTCTCTGTTTGAGTTCAGAGGCAAGTCCTCTAATGTCTTTTGAACTGGCTTTCCCAGTATTAATGAGAAAATTGGCATGCCCTTTATAAACCGCTGCATCCCCTTTTTTCAGACTTCTTGCCCCCACTCTATCCAAAAGATAACCTGCGGCCACTTTTTCTCCTTTATCAGATACTGGATTTTTAAAATAACTTCCAGCACAGGCTGTCCCCCAAGGAGGGTGCTTGGTCTCTCTTTTTTTTATATTGGCTTCTATGTCTTTCTTTATTGACTCTGGGTTTTTGCGAATCAATTTAAGGACGATCTTAAGTAAAATATAGGGTTTCTCTTTGAGGATGCTTTTTCTATATTTAAAGTTCATTTGATTCTTTTTTAATTCAGAGATTTCTCCGTTTTGCTTTAGAACAAGAGCTTCTTTGATTACATCACCAATGCTATGCCCAAAAGCTCCTGCATTTCCACACACAGCACCTCCTACAGTCCCTGGTATTCCTGCCAAAAACTCCAATCCCCCAAGTCCTTTCTCCATGCAGAACTCAATCAAATCATCCAAATCAGTTCCAGATAAGACTTCTATTTCTGTATGGCCAAGCTTTTTGATGCCTTTGGCATTGTTTTTAATGATCAAACCTCTAAAGCCATCATCGTCAAATAATACATTAAATCCCCCTCCGATGATTTGAAAAGGAACCGATTCTTTTTTTGCCAAATCCACTGCATCGGAAAGCTCTTTAAGAGAAGAAGCTGAAAAAAAATAATCTGCCTTTCCTCCTATTTTAAAATTGGAATGAAGTTTCAAAGACACAGATTTTTCCAGCCCGCACCCAACTTCTTTTCTAAAAAGGCTTTGAAAACTCTTTTTCTCTTTTTCCACAAAATCATTCTATATCATCGTTTTGAAAAAGTCTAAACCTGGGTAATAAACATAATGAAACAAAATAAAGCAAAATACGGTTACCGTTTATAGAAGAGAATCAGTCTTTCAATATGCAATGATATCTGCTATTATATTTTTCAGAAACGAAGAGATTTTTAGGAAAGAATAAAATTTGACATTTACTTAGACAATGGATAAGATGCTAAAAATCTCAAGGAGTGCATAAAAATGAAAAAGACAGCGGTTGCTTCCATAATCTTAGTTTTATTTTTCTGCAGCTTGCTTCCTGCTCAAGACTCAGCTGCCAAAGAAGCGTACATAAAGGCCATGACAACAGCGGATGTCAATCAGAGAGCTTCGCTTCTCAAAGACTGGATTTCCAAATACGGGGGAAAAGGCCAAGAAAATGAAAATTTTGCCAATGCCACACTCTGCCTTTTGCCTTACCAAGGAAAAACATCAGCAGAAACCATTAAATATGGGGAAAGAGCTCTTGAACTCGGCAATCTGGATGCCAGCACCAAATGCCAGGTTCTGATCAATCTGGCTTCTGTTTACACCAAACAGGGTCAAAATCTTGACAAAGCCGTATCCTATGGCTCCCAAGTTATTCAGACCGCAGAATCCGCTAAAAACAGTTCCCAAGATTCAAAAAGTGCTGATGCTTGGAATAAAATGATCGGAGCTGGTTATTATACCCAGGCACAGGCTATGAAAAAAGCAGGTAACTTTAAAGGATCAATAGATAAATACATCTCCTCTTATGCAATATTGAAGAACAAACAAATCATATCTGAATTGGCTAATCTAGGAAAAACACTCTATGATAAAAAACAATATTCAGATGCGGCTAAAGCTTTCAAAACCGCAAATGATGTATTAAACAATTTTGCCACCACTTCCTTTTACGCCAAGGCTCTTCACAGAAGCGGAAATAAAGATGAAGCTTTAAAATATTACAAACAAGCCTTCTCAAAACAGAAAAGCGGTGAAGTGGCCTATAACACAGGTCTCTTACTGGCTGCCAAAGCTGAAAAAGATCCCTCTTTAGTCGATGAAGCTGTTGAGTACCTGCTTTACGCCAGTTTTCTATCCAAAGCAAATTCTGAAAAAGCTATGAAGCTGGCAGAAAGTCTCTATTTCAGCACAAAATCCAACTATAATGAGAAAGTAAAACAATTGTCTTCCAAAGCTGAAGAACTTGAAGAATTAACCAAAACATTTAATGAAAAATTCGGAGAGAAAACCGAAGAAGATCTGAGCAACAAAGAAAAGAAAGAACTCGAAAAAATGAGAAAAGAAATCACAGCTCTTCAAGAAACTATTGAGCAGCTTCAGAGCGAACAGAAAGAAGAATTAGATGAATTCAAGGCTTTGATAGAGGAAATCAAGAAAAAATTAGGTATTGAATAAAAGCCTTTAACTCCCCTTATATCTTTTTTTTTAGAAAATTTAAGATATCCTGAAAACCTTTTTTATCTTTTTTACCTTCTATCTCAACCAGAGCTTTCTGAGCACCCCTGTGATCAGGATCCACTTCCAAAGCCTTTTTAAACTGGTTGGCTGCTTTTACCTTTAAAGAAGCCTTCTTATAAAGCATTCCCAATCCCACATATCCCTCTGGATTCCAAGGCTCCAAACTAATAGCCTTTTTAAAATTTAATTCTGCTTCTCTTAAGTAGGCATCGATTTTGCTTTGAGTCAGGGCCAGGAGAACGTAATAATCAGCTTTGTTTTTATTCAATCTCACGGCTGTTTGCAGATAGGCGATTGCTTTTCTGTACTGTCCCTGGTCATAAAGCTTTTTCCCCTGTCGGAATCTCACCTCTGCTTTTTCAGAAGGTTTCTCTTCTTTCTCCTCAGTTTCCGCTCCTTCTTCATCATATTTTTTTCGCTTATCAGGATCTATTAAAGTATGATAACACTTGGTAACTTTATCAAACACATCATCGATTTTTTCACTGACCTCTCTTGGTAAATCTCTATCAAAAAGATCCGGATGGTACTTCCTAGCTGCCCTAAAATAGGCTCTTTTTATCTCTGTTGTTGAGGAATCTTCTGAAACACCTAAAACATGATAATAATCCATTGAGTCTATTTTTGCATAGAGGTTCAGTATATCCTTAATCCTGTCTTCCTGATCTATCTCTTCATTTTCCACTTCAGGTGCTTCTGCCTCTGATTCATCTGCTGTATCAATAATTCCTAAACAATAAAGAAGGTACATACTTTTCC
>DASRVI010000470.1:0-5538 GCA_035655135.1 Acidobacteriota bacterium
CCTTGAAATTTGGGTGTTGCTGAAGCGACATTAAAGATTTAGCCTTCCGAAGGCTGTGATTGAGGGAACTCGGCAAAGCCGAGCTTCGAGCATGTTTGACCCACGAACGGGGGGAGTTGCGCAGAAGCCGAAAACACAGTGCGAGGAATGGCGTTAAAAATCTTTAGCGAGTACAAGCAGTATCCAAATTTCACCATATTTTATGAATAACTTTGATTAAATCATGCGCCTTAACTTATAAGCCTTAAGAGTGTTGTGCATGAGCATGGCAACAGTCAGAGGCCCTACCCCTCCTGGAACAGGAGTCAGAAAAGAAGCTTTGTCTATGACCCCGGGATGCACATCCCCAATAAGAGTATAGCCTTTTTTATCAATATCTTTTAACCTCTTTTCTGGATCTTTAAACAGCTCTTTTACTTTCTTTTTTTCAGTCAAATGATTAATACCCACATCTATCACCACAGCTCCCTTTTTAACAAAATCTGGGGTTACAAAAGCCCCTCTGCCCATGGCCGCCACTAATATATCCGCTCTTGATGCTACTTGAGGGAGATCTTTTGTTCTGGAATGACAAACCGTCACCGTGCCGTGAGCATTGGTCATCATAATGGAAAGGGGTTTTCCTACCAGTAAACTTCTTCCAATTATGACAACCTCTTTTCCCTTGATTCCAATATTCTGTGATTCCAAAAGCTCCATTATGCCTAAAGGAGTGCAAGGACGAAGGCCGCTTTCAACACGCAACAAATTCCCTAAGCTGCAGGGATTAAGACCATCCACATCTTTTTCTGGGAGGATGGTGGTTGCCACTTCATGACTGCTAAAGGAAGGGGGCAAGGGCTCTTGAACTAAGATTCCATCGATTTGGTCTCTTTGATTCAATTCTTTGATTTTTTCCTTAAGTTCAGAAGGATCTGTATCTTTTTCAAACTTTAATATCTCAGAATGGATTCCCAGGCGTTCACAATTCCTCTGCTTCATCCCTACATAGACTTGAGATGCCTTGTTGTCTCCAACCAGAACCGCAGCTAAACCCGGAAATTCATTCCTCTCTTTTTTTATTTTAGAAACCTCTTCCTTCACTTTTTGTTTGATTTTTTTTGCCAATGTGCTGCCTTCAAGCCATTCTCCCATGAAATCCTCCTGAAAAATTTTTACAAATTATTATACATATGTCCGATTTGAATGACAACTTTAATAGCAAATCTGGCCTCATCTGCCTGTATTAAGCTGGCATGAAACTTGCTTATTTAACATGTGAGGTTATGAAAGTGCGGCAATTTATGGACTTGTTTTTGTTATATGACTCTAACTATTTCTTCGGTCTGGGTCTCATCGGCGATGCTCACTGTCTTGACGATTTTACAAAAAACAAGTAATTTAGGATAGAAAGGAATAATTTAACATGAATATAAAAACAACCATATCACTGAGTCTCATTATCCTGATTCTCCTAATGACTAGCTGTGTTGCTTCTCTTCCTGAAGATCAACTTGATTTCGGTATTGAAGCCGCTCAAAAGGGATTATGGGATGAAGCTATATTTAGGTGGGATAAAGTAGTTCAATCCAATCCCAATTCTGCAGCCGCTCATAATAATTTAGCTGTAGCCTATGAAAAAAAAGGCGATTTTGAAAAAGCTGAAATCGAATACAAAAAAGCCCTCCAGCTCAGCCCAGAAAACGAACAAATTCAATCTAACTACGAACAGTTTAAAAAAAACCTCGCTAGTAACAAGAAGGATGAGAAGAAAGATGAAAAAAAATAATATACTTTTTTATAAATCACTTTTGATATTTTTGATTTTTTCTATAAATAGCTGCAGCTCACCCTCATATGTGGAGATAAAGGCTGATATTGCGGAAACACCTATATTAAATCTAGATCAATTTGATAAAATCATGATCACAGATTTTTTGTTGAAAAAGGATAAACCTGATTTTGACATCAATAAGGAAGTCAAAGAATACTTGGCTCAGGAGCTGGAAGTCAACACAAATAAAGAAATAAATATTGAGGAAATCTCTCCTGACGAAGAAAATATTTTCAAAGAAAAGAACTTCTGGATCCGCAGCTTTGAAGGCGAAAAAAAGGGGGTTTTTGTTACGGGAAGTTTGGGATACAAGAGAGAAATACGAAAAGCTCTGGTGAAAGACAAGAGAAAATTTGAAGATCCCTTCACCTATGAAGACCGGTTCGCTCAGCGAAAACTTTACACTCTTACGCTGGACTTATATTTCATAGACAGCCAGACGGGAGAAGTCTTATACCAGAGAAAATTCAATGAGACAAAGGCTTATGAAAATCCCAATCAAACCTCTTACTTTGCCTTTTTTGACCTTATATATAGTATTAAGGAAAAAACTTTCCGTGATGTTTTAGGCAAGAGAGAACCACAAAAAAGATATCTTATCCAAAAATAAGGAGTTTCGATGAAAAAAAATAAAAAATGGGTGGCAATGATTGCCTTTGTTTTGTTTTTTGCAGCCTCTTTGTCCGCACAAATAATATACTACCCTTATTATGGTAAAAATATAATCCGCTATAAAGATTTCAGTTGGGAAAGCTATAAAACTGACCATTTCGAAATATATTATTACATGGAAGATGTAGCCTTCTTAAAAACAATTGCTGAGTTGGCTGAAAGCGCCTATGACCAGATAAGCAAAAAAGTCAAACACCAGCTGTCCGCCAATGTCCCTATCCTTTACTATAAAACAAATACTGACTTTCAACAGACCAATCTTTTCCGTATGCCTGAGGGAGTTCTGGGTGTGGCTGAACCTATATTATACAGAATAGCTTTGTACGGAGACATGCCTGTAGATGAACTTGAAAATTTAGTGGAGCATGAACTGACTCATATATTTGAGTATGATATGCTCTGGGGAAGCCCGGGGGGTGCATTACATGCGGTGAGCTCCCCTCCCTTATGGATTATGGAGGGCTTTTCAGAATACAATACGGGAGAATGGTCCTCCTGGTCAAAGCTGATTGTCAAAGATACTGTGCTAAATGATCGAATCCCTGAGATGAGAAAAAACGGTGATCTCTATTCCAGATATCCCCTTCCACGAGATCCTGCCTATGATTTTGGACATGCCATTTATGAGTATATTGAATATAAATATGGTGAAAATGGAGTGAAAAACCTCTGGCAGTCATTGAAAAATGTCCCTCTTATAGGTCAAGTAAATCCTATCAAAAGAGCTTTTGATATGGAACCCAAAGAATTCAATCATGAGTTTAATAAATATCTCCGCGAAAAATACAAGCCTTTTTTGATGCGTGAGAATCCGGAAAACTACAGTCTCTCTCTTGGGCCTAATTATCCTGTCAATGAATATCTGTTTGCCTTTTCCCATTCTTTATCTCCTTCGGGAGATTTAATCGCAACCCTAACCGTCAATCTTAAGGCAAGCGATTATGACATCATTCTTTTCTCAACCAAAGATGGTTCATTTATAAAGAATCTCACCAAAGGATACTCCTTAAAATATTGGAGCATTAAATACGAAATTGAGCCTTCCAGAGGAAGAGATGTGGCTTGGTCCCCAGATGGAGATAAAATTGCCTTTTTTGGTCGGGCTGGAGAAAAACACAGCCTGTTTTTGGTCAATGTCCTGAACGGTCATATCATAAAAAAAATAAAGATCCCTGAAGACAGACCCACCTCCCCGGCTTTTAGCTCAGACGGCGAAAAGGTTTTCTACACAGCCTTTTTAAAGGGAATCCATGATATTTTCAGGGTATCCATTAATACCGAAGAGACCCAAAACCTCACCAACAATAAACTTTACGAAAAAGCTCCGGCTGTGTCACCAGACGGAAAGTCAATTGTCTACACCATCCGAATCGATGGCCATGACAAGCTGTTTTTATCCCCAGTGGAAGACTTAAGTCAAAGGACTCAATTGACTTTTGGAAAAGGAAATACCATCTGTCCTGAATTTTTTCAAGATTCAAGCCTCCTTTATTTTTCAGGAGATATGAGGGATGCTTACAATATCTATTCATTATCTCTTGAGAACGGAGAACTCAAAAGATACACCGATGTGAGAACAGGCAATTTCTTTCCTTCCCCAATGCCCAACGAAGAAAATACAATTGTTTTTTCTTCTTTCCATAAAGGGGCCTTCCAAATCTTTAAAAGTGAGCTGAAGGGTGTTGTTGAAAAAAATATAAGATTTAGTGATATGTTAACAGCCAAAGAATATGAGGAATACAAGCCTCATGTCACACTAGAAATCGATAAGTCGAAAATAAAACCTTACCAAGGAATTGGAAAGCTTTATTTAACCGGAAAACCTCCTGTAGATACAACCATTGCCACTGACGGCTCTATATATGGAGGCTCCTCTATTTCCTTCTCAGATTTATTCGGCGACCATAACTTTAATGTCACAGCCTATCAAGTTAGAGAATTCCGGTCGTACTACTTTTCCTATCTCAATCAAAAAAACAGGCTTCAGTATCAAGCCAGCGCCTATCATTACACTCTTTTTTACTACACTCCTTATGCTTATATAGATCCAAGTTATTATTACCGCTTGAGTTACAACGACGCTCTAGCCAAAAGGTCTATTTCAGGAGCCAATATTTCTGGCTATTATCCTTTTAATCGCTATTACAGGGCTCAGGGCTCTTTACGGTATTCTTATTACGACGAGGAATTCTATGATCCGTCTCTTGCTAGGCAGATGGCGGCACAAGGACAAAATTTCAGCTACTTCCTCACAGGAAGTATGCTTTCTGCATCACTGGCTTTAACCGGAGAAACCACTCACTTTAAATATTATGGTCCTGCGGCTGGAAACACTTTTAACTTCTCTGTCTCTCAAGCCATTCCTGTTACCAAAAAATTTCTATCAAACACTACTTTTCAGTTAGACCTTAGAAAATATTTTTACTTGGGATATGACACTCTCTTTGCTTTTCGTTTCGAGGGTTTTGGAAGTTGGGGAACAACGCCTTTTATTAATTATTTTGGAGGGAATAATCAAGTCCGCTCCCAATATTACTACAGCCTCATTGGAACAGAAAGCTGGTTTTCAAATCTAGAATTCAGATTTCCTATTGTAAACTCAGCATCGACCATAATCGGCCAGCTCGGCCCTGTCAGGGGTACTCTGTTCTTTGACGTGGCCAGAACTAAAGTTAAAGGATATGAAGCAAAGATGTGGATTTACGACACTCTTAAATCAGGTAATATTTATTATTACGTGGTGGATGCCGTAGGATCCCTGGGATACGGATTTGAATTTTTTCTCTTAGGCTTTCCTGTTCATATCGATTTTGTAAAACTCGTGTACTGGCCTGATTTTTCAAATCCATTTGACCTTAAAACTGGAGAAAGCTGGAGAACAAAATTTTGGATCGGATTTGATTTTTAAAGATATAAAAAAATTTTCAATAAATTTTATTTTGTTTCGACAAAACTTCTTGAAATACAAATTCAAGGGTGATAATATACTTCTAACCGAACCATCAATAAAATCAGGTTTTCCACAGGTGTGGATATATCTGTGGAAAACTAGG
>DASRVI010000471.1:0-6724 GCA_035655135.1 Acidobacteriota bacterium
GTGACTAAAGACAAAATGCTTATGGGGATAATACTTGAAAGCATAAAAGAGTCCCATCTTTATTTCATAGACAGCCGGACCACTCCCTATTCTGTGGCTTATGATATAGCGCAAAAAATGAAAATCCCTTCAGCGTACAGACATATCTTTCTGGACAGTAAAACCGAGCCAGAATACATCAAAAATCAGCTCATCAAGCTTTTTAAAACAGCTGAAAAGAACGGGAAGGCTGTGGGCATCTGCCATCCTTTCCCGGAAACCCTGCAAGTTTTAAAAGAAAACATACATCAAGCAGATAAGTATAATGTGAACCTTGTGTTTGCTTCCCAAATCGTACAGTAGAATTTTAACCTGAACTATTCATAAAAAAATGGCGACGTTTCCATTACTAATTTATTTTCAGCGATAAACAAGTTTATATCAAGAACAATGTTTTGAATATTTTTTATGTTTGTATATTTTTATTTTAATCGCCATTTTTTTCCATTGAAGCAAGCCGATCTCACTGCATCTGCTTCGTTACGAGACATTCGAAGTGAAATACCACGTCTTCATGCCTCGTGCCTCGCATTTGCAGCAATCTCGACTCGTGAATAATTCAGGTTAATTAATTCACTAAATTAAAAATTTGATAAAACCCTAAACTTCATCTATATTTAAACAAAAGGAGGTACACATGAAAAAGAAAACCAATCTCATCAAAATCATCCCCCTAACTCTTGTTTTAATAATATTGATATCCTTAGGGAGCAGCTGTGCCAAATCAATCGCTCCTGAGGAATTAAAATCTTCAATTGAGCTTATAGATATAGAAACAAGGTGGGAAAAGAAATACTACCAGCCTTGGCCGCCTAAACTGACTCTGGCTCCTGCTGTCAGTTTTAAGGTCAAGAACGTGGGAGAAGAACCTTTGTCCTATGTTTACTTTAATGGTATCTTCCGCTTTATTGGAGAAAAAGAAAACCTAGGAGATAACTTCCTCGCAGGCATTCATGGGGACCCTCTCAATCCAGGAGAAATCAGTGAAGAAATAACCCTGCAGAGCAATTTTGGAGTTGAAGGAGACAACGTGGAACATTTTAAAAACAATCCTGAATGGAAAACAGCTGAAGTGAGAATTTTTGCTAAATCTAAAGGATCCCAATATATTTTGTTAGGGACTTATACCATATCAAAAAAAATCAATTTTAAGGAACCAGAACCTGTAGGCATGGAAGAAAAGGAAGAGAAGAAAAAGAAAAAATAAATAAATATTAATCATCGGAACTCAAATATGGATAAAAAACCAAAAAAAATCTGCCGAAGGAAATTTTTAAAAAAAGCGTCTTTGGCCGCTGCTGGATTGGCTGCCTCTCCTTATATCGTTCCCTCTTCTGTGCTGGGACGCGGTTCGAGCACAGCTCCCAGCGATCAAATCGTTATGGCTGGTATTGGCTTTGGGATGATGGGAATTCCTAATATGGAAAGCTTTTTAAATAAGGAAGAAGTCAAGTGGGTGGCTGTCTGTGATATTGATGACCATCATCTAACTCAAGCCAGAGACTTGGTTAATAAAAAATACGGAAATAAAGACTGCGCCACCTATCATGATTATAGAGAACTTTGTTTGAGAGAGGATATTGACGCTGTATGCGTGTCTCTACCAGACCACTGGCATGCCATTGTTGCCACCACATGCGCTCGGGCCGGATTTGACATTTATGGAGAAAAACCCTTCACCCACAATCTCATGGAAGGCCGAGCCTTATGCAGTGCTGTCAAACGTTACGGATGCATCTGGCAGACCGGAAGCTGGCAGAGGTCAGTGGAGAACTTTCATAAAGCTGCTGAGCTTGTCCGCAACGGCCGGATCGGCAAGGTCAAAAAAATTGAGGTCGGTCTTCCCCAAGGGCATCATGACTTTGCCGGAACCAAAGGCCAAGAAACAATGGGGCCTCCCCCTGAATATCTGGACTACAATTTCTGGCTTGGGCCTGCTCCTTATGCCCCTTACTGTCCAGCCAGAGTTCATCGAAACTGGAGATGGAATATGGATTATGGGGGCGGGCAGCTCATGGACTGGGTAGGTCATCATGTGGATATCGCCCATTGGGGCATGGGATATGATTCTACAGGCCCGGTAGAGATTAAAGGATCCGCTGAATATGAACGAGCTGGAGTTTGGAACAGCCCCACCCGTTATTATCTTAAACTTAAATACAGAGACGGCACACCCATGACAGTAGCCGGAGGATATCCTGAGATCCGAGGCGGCACCAAATGGATCGGAGAATACGGATGGGTTTGGTGCAACCGAGGAGGATTTGAAGCCGATCCACCATCACTGGTTGATGAATTCATAGGTCCCAATGAGATCCGATTGTACAAAAGCAATGATCATTATCAAAACTTTCTCGACTGTGTCAAAACCAGAAAAACAACCATAACTCCTGCGGAAACAGCCCACCGATCTGCCAGTGTGGGTCATCTAGGAGTCATTGCCATTGAAACAGGTCGAAAAATCAATTTTGATCCAGAAACAGAGGCCATTGAAAATGATTCCGAAGCTCAGCGACTGTTAAGCCGCTCCTTTCGCAAGCCCTGGATTCTCCCAGAATAGAGAGCGTGGATATGAAAGAGGAGCCTAATGATGATAATTAAAAGAAAATCAAACATCATTCATTTTGTTCTCTGCCTTTTCCTTTTATTGGGAGCTGCCCAATCTTTGATTTGCTCACCGCATGAAAAAGAACTCTCTGATATTCTCGAGCAGCTTAAAACCTATGAACAGGGAAAAAACGACAACTTAATCCTTGAGCTGAATGCCTATATCCGGACTCAAAGAGCTTCAGAGAAGGGAAAACTGGAATGCGAACAACAACTGATTTCTTTTCTCAAGGCAGAGGCCACTAACGCTGGAAAAATGGAAGCCTGCCGTCATCTCAGGATCATCGGAAGCGATAAGTCAGTTCCGGTCTTGGAAGATATGCTGTTGAATAAGGAGACCACAGATATGGCCAGGTATGCACTTGAGAAAATACCCGGTGCTGCTTCTGATAAAGCCCTGCTGCGAAGTTTAAAAAAAAGCCAAGGAATGATAAAAACCGGCATTGTCTCTTCTATAGGACACAGGAACGTTCCTGAAGCCGTTCCTTATCTTGAGGAAATACTTCACAAAAACAATGATTCATCGCTATCTTTTGCCGCAGCAGCTGCTTTAGGACACATAAGAGACCACCAAGCCTCTGAAGCGCTACTCAAAGTGTTACCCAAAACTAAAGGGGAACTTCAAACACAGATAACTGGTTCACTTCTCAAATGTGCTGAGGAATATTTATCAAAAGGGAATCATGAAAAAGCTCAAAATATATATGATCAGATCTTAAACACAGATCTTCCTCTGTCTTTACATAACAGTGCTTTCCGAGGAAAGATAAAAGCTGCGGGACCACGCGGAGCTCAAATCATCCTTGAAACACTGAAAGGTGAGGAAAAAAATATCTATCCACCCTGTATAGAGATGATTCCAGAATATTTTGATGCCGCAAATATAAGCCAAATAAGTTCTTTGCTTCCCTCTCTGCCCGATTCAGTACAAATTCCATTGATCTCCACACTCTCCCTATGCCCAGGAAAAAAAGTCCTGCAAACTGTGCTTGATTCAGCCCAGAGTCCCAACCAAGAAGTGCGGTTGGCTTCATTAAAAACTCTAAAAGAGATCGGTGCCTCCTCCACAGTGGATTTTCTCGCTCAGGCTGCAGCCCGCTCCAAAGCAAAAGAACAGCAGCAGGCTCGTTCCAGTCTCTGGGGACTTAAAGGACCTGATATTGATAAGACCCTAGTCTCAAACCTAGACACTGAAAAAGATCCCGAAATTCAAATCGAATACATCAAAGCTGTTGAACAAAGGCGAATTGATTCAGGCAAAGAGATTCTTTTTTCCAAATTAAGCTCCTCCCCTCCAAAAGTATGCCTCCAATCTGCTAAATCTATAAAAGAAATCTCCTCTCCGGAAGACATGCCCAGGCTTATTGAATTTCTTGTGAATACCAAAGATAATCAAATTAGAGAAGAAATGATCGATACCGCTGCTTTCACTGCCCTCAAAATAAAAGATCCTTTAAAAAGAGGAGATCCAGTCACCAAAGCTCTTGATGAAGTTGAGGAACCCGAGAGCCGGGCTTCGCTTTATCGGCTCCTGGGAAGGATAGGGGATGACAGCACTCTTCCCACTCTGCGAAGGGGACTGAGTGAATCTAATGAGTTGATTCAGGATGCGGCGGTCAGAGCTTTTGCTAATTGGCCCACTCCAACCGCTGCTGAAGATGTCCTTTACTTGGCTCAATCATTGACTAAACCTGAACATCAAATCTTATGTCTGAGGTCCTATATAAAAATGATCGAAATGGAGCCCTTTCGCAGACCTGAAGCTGCGGTTCGATCCTTAGAAACAGCCTTGAATCTCGCTCAAAGAGACGAAGAAAAAATAATGATATTGGCAGTGCTTCCCAAATTCGCCTGTGAACAAGCTTTAGACCTGGCTCAACGTCTTATTCAGGATAAAAACATCAAACAAGAAGCCAGAAACGCACTCAACCTTATTCAAGAAAATATAAAAAATAAAGAATAGAACATAAAACTTTTGAAAATTTTCAAGATATCCATTAATATATTATCCTGATTTATTCATAAAAAAATGGTGATGACCTTACTATTATTTTATTTGTGATGATTTTTTTCCATACTACCGAGGAGGCTTTATCATGACCTCAATTAAAAAACAAACCAAAAATCCTTCCAGGCCAACCTACGGGATGATCGGAGGCGGAAAAGGAGCCTTTATCGGAGAAGTCCATCGAAAATCCATAGCCATGGATGGAAAAGCTGAGCTGGCAGCCGGTTGTTTCTCCAGGAATTTTGAAAACACCAAGAAGACAGGCCAATCCCTGGGACTAGACCCCAACCGGTTATACTCCACTTACCAGGACATGTTTGAAAAGGAGAGCCAAAGAAAAGACAGTATAGATTTTGTGGTTATTGTCACTCCCAATAACACCCACTTTCCCATAGCAAAATCAGCCATGGAACATGGTTTTCATGTGGTGTGTGACAAACCTTTGACTGTGACCAGCCAGGAATCCGAAGAATTGGCAAAGATATCTCAGGAAAATGATCTGCTGTTTTGTGTGACTTATACATATACAGGATATCCTATGGTCAAACACATAAAAAATATGATAGCCAACAAAGAGCTGGGAACTATTCGCTTCATAAATGCCGAATATCCCCAAGAATGGTTGGCCACTCCGCTGGAAAAAACAGGTCAGAAACAGTCCCTCTGGAGAACAGATCCTGAGCAATCCGGAGCTTCCAACTGTGTGGGGGATATTGGAAGCCATATTGAAAACATGGTCTCTTATCTGACAGGCTTAAAGATCAACTCCCTCTGTGCCAGACTGGATACATTTGTCAAAGGAAGAATCCTGGATGACAATGCTTCCATTCTGGTGGAATATGACAAAGGGGCCAAAGGACTTTACTGGAGCAGCCAGATTGCGGTAGGTCATGACAACGGTCTTAGAGTTCGGATATACGGAAGCAAAGGTTCTCTGGAATGGTTTCAAGAAAATCCAAACCACTGCAGAGTATCCTATCTTGATAAACCCACAGAGGTTTTATCCAGAGGCAGAGACCAGATGTATCCTCCAGCAGAAAAAGCATCCCGTGTGCCCTCAGGACATCCCGAAGGTTATTTTGAGGCCTTTGCCAATATTTACACTAATTTTATCTCAGCACTGACAGAAAAAATCAATGGAGCTGAGGTTTCACCTCAAGATTTTGATTATCCTGGGGTCAAACAAGGACTCCAGGGGGTTAAGTTTATAGAGAAATGCGTAGAAAGTTCCCAAAAAGGAGCTGTGTGGGTTGATTTTTAAACCATTCGTAAAAGGAGGATAAATTGGCAAAACCAATCACATTATTTACGGGACAGTGGGCTGACATGCCCTTTAAGGAAATCTGCAAAAAAGCAGAACTATGGGGATATGACGGCCTGGAAATCGCCTGCTGGGGCGATCATATGGAAGTGAATAAAGCTGCCAAAGATTCTGACTATATAAAAAATAAAAAAAAGACCTTGGAAAAACACGGACTTAAATGCTGGGCTCTTGGAGCTCATCTGGCAGGACAGTGTGTGGGCGACCTTTATGACAAGCGTCTGGACGGATTCGCTCCAGATAAAGTAAAAGGAAATCCTGAAAAAATAAGAGAATGGGCCGTTGAACAGATGAAATTAACAGCCCGGGTGGCGAAAAAAATGGGGGTTTCTGTAGTCAACGGTTTTATGGGTTCCCCTATATGGAAATTTTGGTATTCATTCCCCCAAACCACTGAAGAGATGGTCGAGGAGGGGTTTAAAAAAGCCAAAAAACTCTGGACCCCGATTTTAGACGAATTTGACCGACAAAAGGTTAAATTTGCTCTGGAAGTCCATCCCACTGAAATCGCCTTTGATTTCTACACCACTCAAAAACTTTTCGATGTTTTTGAACACAGACCCACCTTAGGGTTGAATTTTGATCCCAGCCATTTAGTTTGGCAGGGAATGGACCCTCAAGTTTTCATTCGTGAATTTTCTGATCGGATATATCACGTGCACATGAAGGATGTGGCTGTGACCCTTGATGGAAAGTCCGGCATACTGGGCTCCCATCTTCCGTTTGGAGACCTTAGACGTGGATGGAAC
>DASRVI010000472.1:0-6808 GCA_035655135.1 Acidobacteriota bacterium
AACTTTTTCATAGGATGCTCCCAACACAGCTGCCATAGCTCCTGTACCCACAGGAACTGCCTCCTGCATGTATTTGCCCCTTTTATGGACCAGCCTCAAAGCATCTTCGAAACTCAGGCATTCAGCAGCCACCAGCGAAGAATACTCTCCTAAACTATGCCCTGCTGCAAGGAGGGGATTGACTCCTAATAGTTGAAAGGCAATGGTGCTCACCACCAGAAGTGCGGGCTGAGTGTTTTCAGTAAGCGTCAGTTCCTCTTCAGGTCCTTTAAAACAAAGTTCTGATATTTTATAGTCAAGGACTTCATCGGCTTTATAGAAAATCTCCCTTGCTAAAGACGAAGTTTCATAAAATTCCTTGCCCATACCCACTTTCTGTGAGGCCTGCCCAGGAAATAGAAACGCCAACTTTTTCATGTGTTATCCTTTCATTTTCTTTTTCTATTTAAAAAATGGGATACTGAGGGCTTTAGCGACTCTGAAGATATTCTTGCGAAGAACGAAGTGACGAACGGAGCGTGAGTCTTCAGTATTCATTTTTTTTATGAAGAAAATCCATATATTTATCCAGATAAATCCGAATTTCCGCTTGACTCTTCAAGCTCTCTATCCACTCTTCAGCTAGACCTTGAGTTTTGCTCTCTTTAACCGCTGACTCTATTTCAGGAAGTATATCCACCATTGGCTCAAGGGTTTCTCCTTTAGCTTCTTGTTCAGGAGCATACACCTGATCATAATATTCCGCCATCTCTTTGAGGCTGACCACCACAGATCGATTGAATCTTTCTGTTATGATTTTTTTATAGGATAAATACCGGGCACAGTAATCTCTCAGGTCAGCGATGGTCATGCCAAAAACATCTAGTTTCCCTTCCCATCCAGATTCATCAAATCCTCGCTCTAAACCCTCTATAAATCGATCGCCTTCTTTCTTATTTATATTTACATCGCTCCCTGTGAATTGTTGAACCAGTTTTTGGCTGATCATATTTTCAAGCACTGAGTGGTATAAAGATTTATCAGAAGTTCCTTCCTTTAAATCATACAGACCAAATTCTTTTGCAATTCTTATATCCGTAAGGGTTATTACTTCATTATTCACCACAGCCACCAATCCATCTATTCTTTCTGAAAGCCCAAACACAAATGAACTCAGAGCAGATAAAATCAAAAATAATATCAACAGGGATGAAAATTTTGATATTCTTGTTTTTTTATACATCTTAAAACACATGACCTATGGCGATGATAACAAGAGGTTGTTTTTTCTCTGCGGGCGCATCTAAGTTCCATCCCAGCTCAAAACGAACAGGCCCTAAAGGAGTGGTGTACCTTAAGCCTACTCCAATGGCATCCTGGAGTTCACTTAAATCGAATTGACTCCTCTTATAAAAGACGTTTCCTTTATCATAAAAAACAGCCCCATAGAGATCCTTTAAATAAGAGATAATGGGGAAGGAGAGCTCAAAATTGACCAAAAACAGTGCTTTTCCTCCAATAGGCTCAAGCGATCCTGGATCCTTGGGGCCTAGTTCATCAAAAGCCGTACCACGGAAAGAATTGCTCCCACCAGCAAAAAATCTTTCATGAATAGGCATTCGTCCCCGACCTAAACCCAGTCTTGATGTCATACTGAATGTAACCCTAGGCATGAGCTGAAAAAACTGTTGGTATTTCGTGAAAAGCTTTTGATAATCTGACTCTGCGTGAAACAAAGGATAAGCCCATTCTAAGACTGCAGAAACAAAATATCCTCTCTCAGGATTAAAAGAATCACTTCTTTTGTCCCAAATAATACTTCCTGAAATAGAAGTGGCGGAAAAAGGAAAAAATTGTCTATCCACTTCTGATTCAGATACTTTCAATTCAAACAAGGAAGTCCTGGCAAATCTTAGTGTGACTATGAAGATTTTATCTTCATCCTTAGCTATAGGTCTTATCCCGGATAGAGTGATCCCCCTGCGGTCAAAACTGTAACTTTTCCGGCTCTCTCTCTCCAGCCAGGCATTTAAGTAAGTATCAATGGGTATTCCAAATAAATACGGCTGTTCCCAAGATATCACTCCTCTTTTTTCTTTAATGCTTATCTGCCCCACCACACTTAATTGAGCTCCTGTACCGAAAATATTTCCTCTTATTAATTCAGCTGTTCCTCTCGGTCTTACGATGCTGTTCCATGCTTGAAAAAAACGCGGTTCGTTTTTAGTCTCTAAGCCCACTCCCAAGCTGACATAATTTCTCTCTCCTTCTCTTACATTGATGACCAAATTTTCCCATTCTGGATTAAGAGAGACCTCTTCAATAACCACCTTGGTAAAAATACCCAGATTTTCCAGCCGCCTTTTGGTGTTCCTTATTTCTTCGTAGCGAGCATAATCACCTGGTTGAAGCTGAACCTCACGGATAATGGTATTTTTTCGCGTAATATTATTACCCGCGATAATAACATTCTTGATCCTGACTCTCTGCCCTTCCCTGATATCAAATTCAACATCAAAAGAATTGTCTCCGAGTTTTTCGATGTCAGATTTAATCTCTGTTCCTCTATAACCTAAATTCAAATAAAAATTTTCTAGATTTTCCACATCCTTCTGGATCCTCGGTTGATAAAAAGGCCCTCCTTCAAACGTTTCTATAGTTTCATACAGCTGCTCTTTACTGACACTTTCTGCCCCTCTAAATGAAACCTCTTGAGTGATATTCTGGACTCCTTCTTCAATAAAGAAAACAGCATCAACTTTCTTTTCATACCTTTTAAAATTCCACGCTATTCTTGTATTCGGAAAACCGTGGGCTTCATAAAGGGATTCAATTTCTGAGGGCAGTTCAAACAGCTCATCCCCGGTGATATTGCTCAATAAAGGCGTATTCTCTCTTATGGCTAACTGTGACTTCAATTCATCAGGACTAAAATATTCCACTCTTTCAAAGATAATATTATTTATTTGATATTTTTCCCCTGGAAAAACCTGATAAATGATCTTTATCTTATTCTCTTCCCGGGTAACAGAACCACGGACATTGGAAAAAAGATATCCTTTTTTGCGCATATGTTTGATTATTTTAGCCTTTCCCTGCTCAATCCCCCAATCCAGAAAAATCCCTGTTTCCCAAATAGGTTTTACCAGACTGAGCGGAACTTCAGCCCCTTCAATCACTATCTCTATTTTTTCGTGAGCTTCTATGTTTAAGACTAACGATACAAGATTCTCTTTTTCCTCAAAATTTTCTCCGGTCTCTATCTCCACACGTTGATAACCTTCCGAGCTGTAAAGGTCTTTTATTTTTTCTATATCCTTTTGGAGAATGGAATTCATATAAGGATTCCCAATTTGGGTGTTCATTTCTTTTTTTAGCTTATGATCAGAGAAAATCACATCACCCTTAAAAATGATATCTTTCACCATATATTCTTCTGTTTCTTTTATTTCAAAAAAAACATCCACCAAGGTCGGTTCATCAGTAGATTTAATATAAGCTTCTATTTTTGGATTGAATTTTCCTCTTCTCCTTAATATTTTCTTTAATTCTTCAGTCGCCTCGATCAACTTCCCCTCATAAAAGGTTTCTCCCTCTTTGATGACAGTTAGCTCTTGTTTTAATTTAGATGGAGAAATTTTTACACTTCCCATAAAAATGATGCTGCGCACATAAGGTTGGCTTTTTAAAATAAAAGTGAGTTCGGCTCTCTCTTCGCCCTCTCTTTTGACCTGAATATCAGAAAAAAGTCCAGTTTTATAGAGCTGCTTGACCACTTCACTGATTCTTAAGAAAGACAGTTTTTCTCCGGCCCTGACTGTGACCAATTCCATAATTTCTGGTTCGGCAGGCTCTCCATCCAGCTCCACATAAACACTTTGGATGGAAACCTGACTTTCACTCAGGCCATAAGAAAACAAACAGGGAATAAATATAAGAATCACCCATAAAATGGAGAAAAAGACTGAAAAACAGAAGCTCTTTTTCAATTTAAAACCGTCTGTGTATCTTGACATCAAAACTAATCCTTCCCATTTCATCTCGAGTTCCCACGATCGAAAAATCATTCGACAGCTCCCACTCTATACGGGTAATATCTTCCCTTTGAGCCGCGAGGTTGGTTGAATAAAGAATGAAAAAATTCCTTGACAGTTTTTTACCCAGCGTTAATCTGGCTGTCATCTCAGCAGAAGAACCCATTATAAAAGGATCGATCCTAAACCTATCTATACTGAAAAGCTCCTCTGCTCTTTTTTTGGCCTCCTCTGAAAGTTGGAATGAAAGCAGGGAGGCCGTGGACTGCCCAATGCTTCTGTCATAATGATAAGTCCTTCTGAACGCCTGTCCTAAAGCCAGCAGAGCCAGGACATCTTCTGGAGGAAGAGGCGGGGAGGAGCTGAATTCCGGTTTCAGGTTACTTAAAGGGCCTTCTAAGGAAAAAGTCACATGATAATTCTTGACATAGGTTTCTCCTTTAAAATTTATGTAGGGATCTATCATGGCTGGATTAAAAAAATTGACCCTTCCCTGAAGAAGATTAAACTCTCTGTCCTGAAAATAAACAGTTCCTTCAATGGCTTCAATCTCTCCTTGAAGAACAGGACTGAAAACACTTCCTTTAATATTCAAATTAAATCCTGCCTGGATACTTCCTAATGAATTTTCTACCCAAGCATTTTTTTCCGCTCTCAATCGGATATCCAGATTCAATTCATCAAAAAAACCAGGCTCTTGGGAATAAGAAGGATAAACTTCAGAGGAGAAAGAAATCTCTTCATCCAGCTCTCTTCTCCACAGCAGCTTCTCTATAAATAAATCGGCGCTAAAAACAAATCCAGCTTCATCCTTTTTAAGATTCATTTCCCCGCCAGCCAGAGCCTGAGTCCTTTCTAGAATGGATAGCATCATTTCATTCCCATTTGCTGTGACATCAATTTGTTCAATTCCGGATTTACCTAAATGAATATCACCGGATGCTTCAACAGATCCCCCTCCTATCTTGCCTTTGATGGAACGTATAGATAGATGGTTGTTGTCGACAAAAACAAGTCCAGAAAAATCTTCCAGAGCATGTGGGAAATTGGGGAAAGGAAACTGAGAACCCTGAAGATCGACAACTCCCTTGACTTCTGTTTTCCCAGAAGGAATTCTTAAATTCAATAAATAATTGATATTTCCCTGAGCGCCTTTCCAGGGAAGAAGAAGATCCAAATTATTGAAAGAGCCCTCTACTTTTCCTGAAACTTCTTTGCCCTTTAGAGGAATATCCATCTCCCATAAAAACTCATTTTCTCCGGGATTAAAATTCCCATCTATTTGCATTCGGATATGATTCTCATCATAATTAATTTTAATTTCACCTTGGGTCCCTGTTTCCTTGATAGAGGAAAACTGAAGGTTTTGGATATTATAAGTGCCTAGAATCAAGTCTTCCCCAAATTCAACCTTGCCTTTAAGATCAACAGAAAAAAACCCTCCCAAACTCTCACTTATGGAAGATAAATCAATTTCCTCTCCTTTTAAGTCGACATCAATACTCTCCATAGATGTGTTTATCTTTAAACTGCCTGTGACATCGCCCTCAAATAAATTAAAATTTAATTCAGGAAATTCAACAGAATCTTCATCTCCTTTTATTCTCCCTCGCACATTGGATAAAGACTGACCTGCAAAGCTCATCTTTTCTCCTGAGAACACTCCACTGAACTCAGACCTGTCATTCTTTTCTCTATACTCAAAACTTCCTGATCCTTCCCCCTTTATGGGAAGCGAAATATCCAGGCCAGGCAGAATCACTCCTGTCTCCCCTCTGTAGCAGCGGACCTCTACTCTTGTTTCATTTGGATTTGTAAACAAACCCACTATTCCTCTAAAAGAGGGATCTTCCACATTAAACCTTCCAAAAAAATCTTCTTTAATAAGCTCAATAGATCCTTTCACAAGGTTAGCATCGAATTCATCAAATCCTGCCTCTGACATTGAAAAATCCAACTTGACTTGGGGAGTATTATAGTCACCGAAAATACGGATCTCTGCTTCTCCTTTTCCTCTTATTTCAGGAAACTTAAAATTTTCTTCTAATATCAATCCGGTAAACTCTCTGGCCTGCTTTAGATCTTTAATCTCACCTTTTATGGTTATATCCAAATCCTGATCAATATTGACTCCCCCATTAACTTCTAGATCTCCAAAACTGGATTTAATATCCGAGGAGGAAAACTTTACTTTAGCATCACCATCCCACTCAACTCTGGCTGAACCATTTAGAGGAAAATGAAAGGAACCAATTCTTTCTGTACTGTCCCTGAAATTTGCATTGACCATCAACGTCTTGTTTTTTAAAGAAAATTCACCCCAAGCCTTAGAATAAATAGGCCAGGGTATAGAAATTTCATTGGCTATAGGTTTAAGAGATATCCGGCGAACTCTTCCCCGGACACTTTTTTGGTTAAATTCAATATTGATGGAACCATCTCTTCCTATCCCGTCTTTAATCGTCAGAGCGACCTCTCCGCCTTTTCGATCGCTGTATCTGACTTTTCCGTTAACTTCTCCTAAATTCACCTGATTTAATATCACAGAAGAGCTGGATAATTCGCTTCTGTATAAAACCTCTTGATTTCTTCTTAACAAAACTCCCCTTTCTTCTAAACTCCCTCTCCAATTAAATGGGAGTTCCAGGAGAGCGGCAACCAAAGAAAAGTCAAGGAAGCTGGATGTTCTCAGTTCTATTTCGGGTTGAAAAATGTCATCAATAGTCCCTACTGCTTTTATGATTCCTTCAGGACCTTTAGTGTAGAATCTTCTTAAATTAAGCTTCTTTCCTCTT
>DASRVI010000473.1:0-3667 GCA_035655135.1 Acidobacteriota bacterium
CCTCTAAATTTCCGGCAACTCCTTTGATTAGTTTCTTTTTTGAGGAAAATTGGCCCAAAACCTCTATCTCTTTAACCGAAGCAAGAAATTGGATATACTTTTTATGTTCCAATATCCTCTCTCTGAGGGTTTCATCATCGACTTTGACGGCAAGAGATATCTTTTTCTGGGGGGCTATATGGTTTTCTGAGCGAATGGTCCTTACCTCAACTATGATATCTTGTAAAGTATTGACCAATTTTTTAGAATCTTTGTCTTCCCAGAATTTATCCAACTTCGGATACTCGGCCACGACCAAGGCTTCCCCCTTTACGGGAAGATTCTGCCATATTTCTTCAGTCACAAAGGGCATAAAAGGATGAAGAAGTCTTAATATTTTATCTAGAGCTTTTATCAACACTCCAAGGCTTGACCTATTTTCTTCCTTTAAATCAGGTTTCACCAACTCTAAATACCAATCACAAAATTCATGCCAAATAAAGTGATAGATTTTATCAGCTGCTTCATAAAAATTATATTTTTCTAAAGAATCATTCATTTCTCGGACTATATCATTGGTCCTAGTCATAATCCATCGATCAATCAAAGTGATTTCATTTTTATCGATTTCTGGAATCTTGTCATGTATGTTCATCAAGACAAATCGTGAGGCATTCCATATCTTATTGACAAAAGCCCTGTAACCGGCCATTCTTTCCTCAGAAAGAGATATATCCATCCCAGGCACGGCCAGAGCCGCTAAGGTGAACCGAAGAGCATCTGTGCCGTATTTTTTAATCATATCTAAAGGATCGATTATGTTTCCTTCTGACTTGCTCATCTTTTTCCGTTTGAAATCTCTCACTAATCCGTTTATATAGACTTCCTTAAAAGGAATATCTCCCATGAATTTAAGTCCCATCATGATCATCCGAGCAACCCAGAAAAATATGATATCAAATCCAGTTGCCATGAGGTCTGTGGGATAAAACGTGTTTAGGTCATCTGTTTTCTCCGGCCAACCCATGGTTCCAAACGGCCATAGGGCTGAGCTGAACCAAGTGTCCAGCACATCTTCATCCTGTTTGAGTTTTGTGCTTCCGCATTTATCACATTTTTTAGGAGTCTGTTCAGCAACAATTGTGTGGTTGCATTCCTGACAGTACCAAGCAGGAATCCTGTGTCCCCACCATAATTGTCTTGAAATACACCAGTCATGAATGTTGTACATCCACTCAAAATAGGTCTTGCTCCAATTAGCAGGGATAAACTGGATCTTTCCCTTTTTGACCACTTTAATAGCCTGTTTTGCCAGAGGCTCTATTTTGACAAACCACTGCCAGGAAAGATGAGGCTCTATGACTGTTTTGCAGCGGTAACAGTGTCCCACAGAATGAACATAATCCTCTGCCTTCTCAATAAGTCCCTGTTCTTCTAACTGAGAGACGACCAATTCTCTGCATTCATACCGATCCAGCCCTTTATATTCTTCACCGGCAGCCTCAGTCATTCGCCCTGCGCCATCTATGACTATGATCTGCTCCAGACCGTGTTGCTTCCCCATATCAAAATCAGCGGGATCATGAGCCGGAGTGACTTTAACCGCACCCGTGCCAAATTCTCTGTCCACTGATTTATCTTTAATCACCGGGATTTCCCTCTGTGCTAAAGGGAGAACAGCTTTCTGGCCATGATATTTTTTAAATCTCTTGTCCTTGGGATGGACAGCCAAAGCCGTATCTCCGAGCATGGTCTCCGGTCTGGTTGTGGCCACCACTATATAATCGCCAGTATCTTTAACTGGATATTTAATATAATAAAGCTTTGAATGCAGCTCCTTATGCTCGATTTCAATATCAGATAGAACTGTGTTGCATTTCGGACATCTATTGACAAGATAGTAATCTCTATAAATCAGCTTTTCTTTATATAGATCCACAAATACTTTATTGACAGCTCTTGAGAATCCTTTATCTAAGGTAAATCTTTCCCGTGTCCAATCTAAAGAAAAACCTAATTTCTTTAATTGATGGATAATTTTCCCGCCATATTTTTTCTTCCAATTCCAGGCTATCTTTAAGAATTCTTCACGACCTATATCTTCCTTTTTTATGCCTTCTTTATCCAGTTTCCTTTCTATGACATTATGCACGGCAATACTGGCATGGTCAGTCCCGGGCAGCCACAGCACATTATAACCCTGCATCCTCTTCCATCTGACTATAATATCTGGAAGAGTGAAACATAAAGCATGTCCCATATGAAGGGAACCTGTCACATTTGGAGGAGGTAAGACCATAGAAAATTTCTTTTTTGAAGAAGGGACTTCCGGAGTAAAAAGTTGATGGTCAATCCAGAAATCCGCCCACTTCTTTTCGACTGGATCTGGATCATACGATTTTTTCAATATTTTTTTGTCGTTCATTTAAAATCCTATTTTTTTATTATAATAACAAATCAAGCCGCATAAAAAAAAACAGTTATTTGTTTTTATTGGCTCTGTCTAAATCCTTAATTTCCCTCAGAACAGCCGCTTTAACTCTCTTTTCAAATTCTTTGATCGCTTCATAGATTTCTTTTTTCACAATGTTTCTCATCTTACCGGTCATATTCTTTTCTATAGCATCCAACCGTTTCTGGAATTTCCTTTCCAACTCTGCTATTTCATCCATAGCCGGCTCCTCAGGAAGGGTATCTAATCCATTATCCCCTTGTATAAGGCTTTTAAGTTTTCGCACCACTTCCTCTGAATCAAAAGGCTCCCGGAATATCCCTTGATTAGGAATCTTTGACAAATTCTGCATATCCAGCTCTTTATAGGCTCCGATAAGAAATACAATGGGGATGTCTTTATAATCCTCTGACTCTCTAATATACTTGCCGATCTCAAGCCCCCCTTTTTCTTTAAGAGATAGTCCGAGGACAAACGCGTCCGGTTCTATATGGGGTATGCTTTTGATCACTTCTTCTCCATTAGTAAAAGTGTAAACATCATAACTTGAATCTATAAAAGCCATACGGAGGGTTTCTAAGGCAGCAGGGCTGTTATCAGCAACAATCAGTTTATAAGCCATTTTGATTACATCCTATCATACAAGCTCAACATCCGTATCCATATCTTTTCCTTGGCCTTTTTAATACTGAATGACCACAGAATTCTCCCCCAATAAATACTCTAAATTTTTTGTGAGTTCTTCTGAGGGAGTGACTCCCTGGATATCCACTGACTTGACCACTATCTTATAAGCGTTTCTTGTTTCAAGTTCAAATAACAAGGGACATTCCCCTGGGCAAGCTCTTAAAAGACTCTTCAAGTCCTTAAAAACAGATTCTTCCATAGCCTGAAGAGGAATTCTCAGAACCATTCGTTTAGCAAGGTTCTGGATAGCCTCAGATAAAACATAGATGGAAGACAAAATTAAACGCTGGTTATCATTCTCGGTCATAAACTGAGCTTTTATAAAAACCAAGGCATCTTCATGTATATATTCATAACTTTTTTTATAACTATCAGGAAAGGCCACCACTTCGCACCGGCCGCTCATATCCTCAAGAATAAAAGTAGCCATTCTTTCATCTCTTCGTGTTTTCAAGGGCTTGACCGAGGTAATAATGCCCGCTAGTCTGACTTCCATATTTGTGTTTTTTTCCTGACCCAACTGGCTGATAAAATGTGAAACGAGACTCT
>DASRVI010000474.1:0-7102 GCA_035655135.1 Acidobacteriota bacterium
GACTCCAGCACTGGCTAATGAAAAGGCAAGGATGAATACCACTACAATAAACTTTTTCATTTGTTCCTCCTCTATTTATTTAAGCTTTGTTCCTTGTTAGATGATCTATTATTAGACCATAATCCTATCATAAAAGCATGACCAAATAAAGATTAATGATTCAATCATCATAGCAACTACCATCTTATTAAAGCTGAGGCCCAGGTATAACCCGAACCAAAAGCAGTCAGGGCAATAATATCTCCTTTTTTTATCCGACCGTTCTTGACAGATTCATCCAATGCTATGGGTATGGAGGCAGCGGTGGTGTTTCCAAATCGATCAATATTCCTTATCACTTTATGAACCGGGATTTTCAGCTTTTTAGCTACCATAAGGCTAATTCTATCATTTGCTTGATGAGGTATCAGATGATCTACATCATCAATGGTCATATTATTGTATTCAAGAGCAGCCCAAACTGCTCGAGGCATATTTTCAACAGCATTGATAAATACATGCTTTCCTTCCATTTTAGGATAGCATCGTTTTTTATCTATCATCTCATATGAAAAAGTGGGTTTATCTTTGGGGCTTGGAGTTTCCATCCATAATTTTGAAAAATATTCTCCATCTGAAAACAAATGAGTTGAGAGGATCCCACTTTCCTTTTCTTTTTCCTCTCCCTCAATGACAACTGCGGCTCCTCCATCTCCAAACAGAACAGCTAGATGCCTTCCCTCATCAGAATAGTCCAGATTCGTGGAATGCACTTCAGCGGCCACCAATAGTATTCTTTTATACATTCCGGATTTTATGTATTGATCTGCTACAGATAGAGCATATAAGAATCCACTGCATTGATTTCTGACATCCAAAGCTCCGATATTTTTAAGCCCTAATTTAGCTTGGACTAATACTCCAATACCTGGAAAATAATGGTCAGGTGAAAGAGTGGCAGCAATGATGAAATCGATTTTGTCCTTTTTGATTCCAGAGTCTTGGATAGCTTTTTTCGCGGCTTCATAAGCTAGATCTGAAGAACCCACTCCAGGTTGGACATAATGCCTTTCTCTAATCCCGCTTCTTTTGCGAATCCATTCATCAGAAGTATTCATTTCCTTTTCAAGATCGAAGTTTGTCACAGTAAGCGGAGGTATGAAATGTCCTGTTCCCGTGATTTTGGATATTAAGCTCACTTTATTTTTGTGGATTATAATAAATAAAAATAAAAAAATAAAGACAAAATTTTTCAAAAATGCAAATTTTTTGAGTAACTTGATTTGAATTAAATTTGGTTGTTATTTATTATAGATATAAGTGATTCAAAAAATGAGAAAGTTGACAGCGAGCATTTTCTTAGTGTGTTTAGCCTTTACATTTCTATCTGCTGAAAAATATGATCTATTGGGCATCGAAGTGAACATAAAACCCAAAAGGCTTTCCAGGGAACAAGAAGGTAATATTGAATTAAAATTCACAGTAAAACAAGGAATAGCGATAAGCTCTCAGCCTTCCTTTATCATTGAAATCGAGCCTTCAGAGACATTGGCTTTTTCCAAAGATTTTTTCACAGCTTCAGATCTTGATATAAAAGTCATTGAGAAGGATGGAAAGGAATATTTAGACTTTTCTGATCCGGTTATGGTTCCCTTTACAGTTAAACCAGAAGCAGAAAGAGGCAACCATATCATTAAAGGAACGGTAAAGTATTTTGCCTGTTCTTTGGAGGAAGGTTGGTGTCTTAAGGATAAAAAAGAGTTTTCTGCGACATTTTACACATCTAAAAGAAATCCAGATTGATTTTAGAGCCAGTTTTTTTCTTTATACCAATTTACAGTTTCTTTGACCGCCTCCTCTAAAGTGTATTCAGTTTCAAATCCTAGTTCTTTTTTGGCTTTAGAGGTATCAGTTATCCATCCTTCCTGGTTCATCTCTTTGAGTTTATCTTGGTTTAATATAGTTGGATTTTTACTGATCCTTGCACCCAGCTCAGAGAGGCCTGTTATCAAACGCAGAAATAGATAGGGAGGATTTATTTTCAAAGGGTTTTTCCCTAACGTTTTGGCGATAGTCATTCCAAACTCATCCCAACTGTATGGTTTTGAATCAGCGATATGAAATATTTCTCCACTTTTCACCTCTTTTTGCATGCAGAGATATAAAGCCCGAACTAAGTCTTTAACATAGCAAAGACTCATCAAACCTGCTTTGGAATCTAAAGAGGGAAGCAGGCCTTTATTTATTATCTTAAAGTAGGGAAGAAAATCCCTATCTCTGGGCCCAAAAACAGGTCCTACTCTAACAATGACTACAGGAAATTTGTCCTTATAATGAAGAGCTTCTATTTCTCCCAGTCGTTTGCTTTTTCCATAAGGAGTCACACAAAAAGGCTCACTGTTTTCTGTTACTTTTTGACCGATGCTGCAGGGTCCGGCTGCAGCCAGGCTGCTTAAGTAAACCACTTTTTTAGGATTTGCATTTCCAGAATCCAGCTTATGGAAAAGGCTTGCTGTTCCTTTCTGGTTTACTGTATAATAATTTTCAGATTTGAGTGCTTTGCTGAGACCTGCAATATGAATTAAGTAATCTAGGTCTGAAGGGAGAGGAGGAAGAGAAAATAGATTCCCTTCAATAAAAGTTATGTTGCGTCTTTTGAGCCATTTCGATTTATTGAGGTTACGGGTGAGAGCATAAATGTGGATATTTTTGAATTTTAAGAGGAAATCAACAAGGTGACTCCCGATAAAACCAGTCCCTCCCGTAATGAAAATTTTCATGATAGAAATTGTAAAGAAATATATTTATAAGGTCAAATTATCTAAAAAGTGGTTTCACTCAGGTTTAATCATTAATTAAGAGGAGGCAGGAGTGAGTTTGTTTGATAAATGCTATAAGTTTACAAGGGCTGAAGAAGCTCAGCAGATGGGGATATATCCCTATTTTACTCCCATTCAGCAAATCAATGGAAACAAAGTCAAAATCGATGGAAAAGATGTGATTATGGTCGGTTCTAATAATTATTTAGGTCTTATCGATCACCCAAAAGTCATGAAGGCAGCCAAAGAGGCTGTTGATAAATATGGAGTGGCTACTTGTGGATCAAGATTCTTAAATGGGACGCTTGATATTCATGTTGAATTGGAAGAAAGGCTGAGCCAATTCATGAAAAAGGAGTCTGCACTGGCTTTCAGCACTGGATTCCAGACGAATCAGGGAATCATTTCAACTTTGGTGCAGAAAGATGAAGCTATTATTTCAGATGAAATGGTTCATGCGAGTATCATAGATGCCAGCCGCCTTTCTTATGGAACGGTTTATAAATTCAAACATAATGATATGGATTATTTAGAGAAGGTTCTTTCTTCTTTGAGTAAGGAAATGGGAAAATTAATCGTGGTGGATGGAGTATTCAGCATGGAAGGTGATCTAGCTGATCTTCCTGGAATTGTCAAATTAGCCAAAAAATATAAGGCCAAAATAATGGTGGATGACGCTCATGGAATCGGTGTTATGGGGGAGCATGGAAGAGGAACCTGTGAACATTTTGGAGTTGAAGAAGATATTGATATCATAATGGGGACTTTTAGCAAATCTTTTGCTTCTTTAGGAGGATTTGTAGCCGGAGAGAAGAAGGTTATTTCTTACATAAAACATTTTGCTCGTTCACTGATATTTAGTGCCAGAATCACTCCTGCTTCAGTAGCAACAGTCATTGCCAATCTTGATATAATTGAAAGTGAGCCTGAAAGAAGAGTGAGATTATGGGAGATAACAAAAAAAATGAGGGATGGTTTTCAGTCTATGGGGTATGAAACAGGCCCCACTCAAAGTGCTGTGATTCCTGTAATGATCGGGGATGATGAGAAAGCTTTTATGCTCTGGAAGATATTAAGGGAAAAGGGCATATTTACAAATCCGGTTATTTTTCCTGCTGTTCCAAAAGATCATGCGCTCATAAGAACAAGTTATTCTGCAACCCACACTGAAGAAGAACTGGATACAGTTCTTAAATTGTTTGAAGAATGTGGAAAAGGGCTTGGGATCATATAATGTGTTTATTTGAAACGAAAGAAAGGAATTTTTTGTTTAATACTTGAGATACACTGATTTAAATAATCCAGGAGAAATAATGAGAGAAATATCTATTAGATTTGTTTTGATTGTTTTAATATTAAGCTTTTTTTCTTATTCCAGTTTGAATGGTCAATCTTCTTTTTTTCCTATCAATCAGATAAAGGAAGGAATGAAGGGAACGGGAAAAACCGCATTCAAAGGAAAGAAAGTAGAGGAGTTTGGGGTCGAGATACTGGGAATTTTGGAAAACGATCCCAGTATTGGGCCAAAAAGAAATATCATTTTAGCCAAATTAACTGGAGGTAATTTGGAAAAAACTGGAGTTGTTCAGGGCATGAGCGGTAGTCCCATTTATTTACAGGGGAAATTGGCTGGGGCTGTGGCCTACAGCTTCCCTTTCTCTACAGAAGCTATTGCAGGAATAACTCCTATTAAAGAGATGATGGAGATAAAAAATTCAAAGGAAACATCCTCCACTTATTCTCCCCCCATTCCCATAAAAAAACATCTCAGTCTGGAAGAGCTTTCTGAAATGCATGAAAAGTTTAATGTTCTCAATACCAATGTATTTTATAAGGGAAAAAGCCTTGAGCCCATGAAGATCCCTCTTATGTTCAGCGGTTTTTCGAAAAAAGCTTTTGAGAAGTCAAAATATTTTTTTTCGAACATTGGTTTTAATCCAATGCAGGTGGGATCTAGAGAACAGGCTGAAAGTAAGACAAGTTTCTCAGATATTATTTTAAAAGAAGGAGACCCTGTTGGTGTTCAGATGATATCTGGGGATTTAAGCTTAGCTGCCACAGGTACCACCACTTTTGTGGACGGTCAAAATGTTTTGGCCTTTGGCCATCCTATGTATAATTTGGGGCCTGTCAGTTATGCCATGACCCAAGCTGATGTCATCACCGTAGTTCCCAGTCTTAACACCTCTATGAAGCTTACCTCTACGGGTGCGGTGATAGGAAGCTTCTCTCAGGACCGGTCTTCTGGAGTCTATGGAGAGCTTGGGAAAACGCCGGATCTTATACCTGTCAATATAGAATTATTCGATTCTGGTAAAAAATCTAAGGATATTCACTTGGAAGTCGTAGAAAATAAAATTTTAACAGCTTCTTTATTGAATGTCGCAGTCCTCAGCATCATGTCTGCTGAAGAAAGGTCCATAGGAGATCTTACTGTTGAGTTAAGTGGGGATGTTTTTCTTGAAAATGGAATGAGTATTCACATGGAAGACTTTTTCTCAGGAAATTTTGACTCTTCCATAAACAATGCTTCGAATTTAGTGGCTGCCATAACTTATTTTTTGACCAATAATGAATTTGAAGAACTTGGAATCCACCGCATTGATCTGAGACTCAATTCCTCAGAAGAAATAAAAATTTCTTATCTTGAAAAAGTCTGGCTGGATAAATATGATGTTTCACCCGGAGAAAGAATTCAAATTAAGATTTATTCCCGTAATTTCAGAGGAGACAGTGTGTTAGAAGAGGGAGGAATCATAGCTCCAAATTTACCCTCTGGTTCTAAATTTTATCTTTTTGTTGGGGATACCGCTTCTATGGGACAGCTTGAAAGAAGCCTTTATCAGACTACGACTTTTATGCCCCGCAGTCTTTATCAGTTGATTAGGATTTTAAGCAATCAGAGAAAAAATAACCGCATTTATTTAAAGATCCTCGCAGACAAACCTGGTCTTTTCTTAAAAGGGGAAGAACTACCCAATCTTCCTCCCAGCATGAAATCAATGTTTTCATCTCCACGTGTGGCGACTTCTGTACCCACAGAGATCAGCAAGTCCACATTAAGTAATTTTCAGATCCCAGTTCCATTTGTATTTCAAGGTGTAGCCTTGATTCCCATAAAGATTAAATAAATTTTTATATTAACTGGATGATTCATATGAATAGTTCAGGGAAATTGAGAGAGAGAAAAAAATGAAAAGAGATCTGTTTATAATAATTTTTGGTTTATTGTTTGTTGTTCAAGGAGTGTATTCTGCCACTCCTCAGAAATGGACATTGGAGTCATTTGATGATTTTATTAAGGGAAAATTTGAAGGCATAACTGTTTCTTCAGATGGAAGGCTAACTCTTTCCCCGGTTGAAGAAGAACTGAAGACTCCTCCTGAAGAGTTTTACCTTTCCCTGTTAGTCACCTCAGGAGAGATTGTTTATATAGGTACAGGTCACAAAGGAGCTGTTTATCGCATTGCAGCCAGTGGCGAACCAGAGCTTTATTTCAAGGCACCAGAAATGGATGTCTACTGCCTTGCCATGGGACCTGATGGAAGTTTGTACGCAGGGACTTCTCCCAATGGAAAAGTCTATAAAATAACTGAAAAGGGAAAAGGAAATGAATTTTTCAATCCCCATGAGAAATACATCTGGGACTTAATGTTCACTGATGAAGGATCTCTATTGGCTGCAGTGGGAGAGGATGGGGGGATTTATGAGATTACACCTAATGGAGAGGGGGTTAAGGTTTTTGATTCTGAAGAAAATCATATCCTCTGTATGAAGAGTATTTCTGATGAGAGTTTTATCGCAGGAAGTGGTGGTGCTGGATTGCTCTATAATATTTCTAAAGAAAAGAAAGCATCAGTGATGTTTGAGTCCCCATACGAAGAGGTGAGATCCATTGCCGTTGATGATGAGGGAAATATTTTTATAGGAGCTGGAGGGAAAGTCAAAAAGGCTGGAGATAATGATCTTCCTTCAGCTTTATCCAACCAAGCCACAGATGTATCTATTACAGTTAGTTCCTCTGAAGCAGGAGCCCAAAAAATAACCACATCAGATGAAGACCAGCCATCCGCTCTTTATAAAATTAAAGTGGATGGAAAAGTTAAGCAAGTTTGGAAATCTGATAAAGACATGATTTATTCTCTCTGTTGGGATGATTCCAAGAAAAGGATCGTTTTTGGAACGGGGAGAAGAGGAAGGCTGTATACATTAGATAAAAATGAGGAAATATCTCTTTTATTTCAAAAAGATTCTGAACAGGTTTATACTCTTTTTCCCTTTGAAAAGGAAATATACACTCTTTC
>DASRVI010000475.1:0-9734 GCA_035655135.1 Acidobacteriota bacterium
CAAATATCACAGTCTATGTTCCAAGCTTTTTCCCTTCTCAGTTCAAAGATTCTATTAAAGAAGCGGGCGCTTCTTATGTCAATATAGAATCCTTTCAGAAAATAGGGGAAAACGTATACACATCTGGAGTTATTTCAGGATGGATCAATGAACAAAGTCTCGTCCTGGATTCAAAAAAAGGGCTTGTCCTCATTACAGGATGCGCTCATCCACGTATAGTGAACATTATAAAAACGGTTAAAGATTTAACAAAAAAAGAAATTTATCTGACATTCGGAGGATTCCATCTGACCGGTTTTGAAGACCCCGAGATTAAAGAAATCATCCGTTCCTTTAAAGATCAAGGCGTTAAAAAGGTCGGGCCTTCCCACTGTTCAGGAAAGGAAGCCAGAGAACTTTTCCAGGAAGCTTATGGAGAAGACTACATTCTTATTGGCGCAGGAAAGAAGATAACAGTCTGATGACCTTCACCTTAAGCATAAAACAGAAATAGGAGGGATAAAATGAATAAGAATAATCTAAAATACTTAATAGATGCACTTTTGTTTATCTGTATGGTGGGACTGGTTGGCATAGGATTTTTACAAGGGCTTGTGCTTGAAGAGGGACCTGTATCAGATGTGTCCAAAAAGTACTTTTTGGGACTTCACACCCACCAGTGGGGACACATCCACTTCTACATTGCCATCGCTTTTACTGTGCTTATCATCATTCATCTTATTCTCAGTTGGAAATGGATCAAAGCTACATCAAAAAAAATATTCAAAAATAAATGGGGAACAGCTCTCATCGGGATAGTGGTTATTTCTTTACTGATTCCTCTGATATTTTGGGCTTTTTCCCTTAAACACGCTGATAAATATGCGGAATACGGCACAAGGTCAGGGAGAGGGCAAAACATTGTTCTCACCGAAAAACAGGTCAAAGGAAAAGCTGTTCAAGAGGTGGTTGAACCACCCGCTCAAAAAGAGGAATCTGTTCAGGGAGAAGAATCCCTTTATGAAGGAAGACAGGAGCCTGTGGAAGAACCAAGATTGACCCGGGGACGTCTTGATGAACATGAAACCGGCATTCTTATAACAGGCCAAATGACCCTTCTGGAGCTTGAAAAAATTACAGGGATCCCAAAATCAACCATTTTAAGGGAAATGGGACTTCCCACTAATATTCCCTCCAGTGAAAGTCTTGGAAGGCTCAAGCGGAGGTACAACTTCACCATGCAGGAGCTTCGGGATAAAATTGGAGCCCTGCTTAAAAAATAAACAAGTTAGATTTTCGTAAATCAAACTGTGTCATTCAGGTTGAAGAAAATTCAAATTTGTACTATAAATTTAAGTCATGTCGGAAAAAAAAGATTTAGACGAATTCACTCGAAAACTTCAAGAACAGATCATTGATCAATACAGAAAATATTACAGCGAACAGGTCATAGAACTCTGGAAAAACCCAAAACACATGGGCGAAATACTCCATCCAGATGGTCATGCGAAAGTCAAGGGGACCTGTGGTGATTCAATGGAAATTTTCATAAAAGTAAAAAACGATGTCATCACAGAATCCACTTTCACTTCAGATGGATGCGGCGCCACCATAGCATGCGGAAGCACAGCTGCTGAAATCGCCAAAGGAAAACATTTCACCAAAGTACTTGGTCTGATCAAGGCTGATCAGATCACAAAACGCTTGGGAGGACTTCCCAAAGACCACTTGCACTGTGCGGATCTTGCTTCTGAAGCTATGAGAAGGGCTTTAGCTGACTATTTGTATCATAAAAACAGCTCATGGAAAAAACGTTACAGAAAATGAATAAACCCAAATAATCTGAGGAGGTCATTATGGAAGAATGTCAACGCAGTAAAAATATGGAAAGATGCAACTGCACTTATGAACCCTGCAGCAAGAAAGGAGTTTGCTGTGACTGCATCCAATACCATTGGAGCATGAATGAGCTCCCAGCCTGTCTTTTTCCCGATGACGTGGAAAAAACATACGATCGTTCACTGAAAAGATTTATCGAAATATATAAGGATAAAGTCTAAAAAACGATCAATAAAAAATGAAAGAATCCTATATATACGGTCCTGTTCCTTCAAGACGGCTGGGCTTATCTCTTGGAGTGGATATCATTCCTTTTAAAGTCTGCTCTCTTGACTGTGTTTACTGCCAGCTGGGTCCCACCACAAAAAAAACAACAGAATCCAAGGATTACTTTCCTGAACAAGAAATCATATCCCAGATAAAAAAAAGGATCGAAACATCCTCGCGAATAGATTATATTACCTTTTCCGGCTCAGGTGAGCCGACTCTCAATTCCAAAATCGGGACTTTAATTAAAAAAATAAAAAAAATCACTGATATCCCTGTGGCTGTTCTAACAAACAGCACTCTCCTCACCAAAAAAAATGTAAGAGCCTCTTTAAAACAGGCAGATCTGGTAGTCCCTTCTTTGGATGCGGCCACTCAAGATGTTTTTGAAAAAATAAACCGCCCCCATGCTTCCCTGAAAATAGAAGACATCATTGAAGGACTCAAACAATTTAGAAAAGAATTTAAAGGGGACTTGTGGCTTGAAATCATTTTAGTTAAAGGAATGAATGACTCTGAAGCTCATGTAAAAGCTCTTAAAAAAGCTATCCATGAAATAAAACCGGACGTAGTCCAGCTCAATACAGTCATCCGTCCTCCGTCAGAAAAATCTGCCAAACCTCTTTCCAAAAAAGAAATGGAGAAAATCAGAGATTTTATTGGCAGTCATTGTGAGATCGTGGCTCATTTCAATAGAAAAGGTCTCACTCCAGAAGAGGAAAATCTCAAGGACATCATCCTGGATATGATACGAAGAAGACCGGTCACAGTTGAAGATATTTCTGACTCATTGGGAAGGCATAAAAACGAAATTCTTAAATATATAGACATGCTTAAAAGAGAAAATAAAATAAAGGCAGTGGCTTATGAAAATAAAGACTACTATGAACCCAAATAAACCTGAGATATCGATGATTTAATGAATAATTCAGGTTAATTATATTAATATCATGTAAGAAGGATTGCATGAAATGAAGAAAATAAAAGAAGTTAAAGACCTATCCAAAGAAGAATTACTTGAGCTTCTTACCGATGCTTCTAAAAACTGGCTGGCTCATGACGGACTGTGGTTTCAAGCCGTGGAAAAAGAGCTGGGAATGGATATGGCTATTGAATTGGACAAAAGAGCCTGGGAAAAATTCACCGTGATTGAAGCCAAAAGAATCATGAAAAGGCTGGGGCTTGAACCCGGTGGAGGAATTCCCGCTTTGATTCAAGCGCTAAAATTCAGGTTTTATGCTCACATCAATGTGCAGGAAATCGCAGAAAAAAGCTCCTCTCACTGTGTCTTCAACATGAACAAATGCCGGGTCCAGGAGGCCAGAAAGAGAAAAGGTCTTCCTGATTTTCCATGCAAGCCGGTAGGAATTGTGGAATACAGCGGTTTTGCCAAAACCATCGATCCCCGCATCGAAACAGAATGCCTGTGCTGTCCTCCGGATCCCCACCCTCCTGATTTTTACTGCTCCTGGAAATTTACCCTCAAATCATAACCCGTCTTCTTTTCTGATTGGAAGCATTTTTATATAATTTTATTTTTTGACATCCACATTAACCTCTGGTATACAAGTTTACTTATAGAGAGATGTCTGGATGAACAAAAAAGTATATCACACCGGACTCGTGGGGTTTGCCTTATTCGCCATGTTTTTTGGAGCAGGCAACCTCATTTTTCCTCCTTACATGGGTTTTCTTTCCGGGTCAACATGGTATGTGGCTCTTATTGGTTTTCTTATCACCGGGATCGGAATGCCTCTTATGGGAATTATTGCCTCTGCAAAGTCTGGAGGAACTGTGGAGCACCTTGCCGGCCGAGTAGGTCCCAGATTTGCCCGAATCCTGAGCATTGTGATCATACTTGCTATCGGGCCCCTTCTCGCCATCCCTCGAACAGCGGCTGTGACCTATGAAATGGGGATTCTCCCCAATCTTCCCTGGATAAGCCGGGCTGTAGGGTCATTGATATTCTTCTCCATCACCTTCTTCTTTGCTCTGAACCAATCCAAAGTAGTGGATAAAATCGGAAAAATTTTGACTCCATTTCTTCTGGTAACTCTGGTATTTATTATCTTTAAAGGCATCTTTTTCCCCATAGCCGCACCCACACAAGGCAGCCTTTCAAATCCTTTCTCCTCTGCATTCCGTGAAGGATACCAGACCATGGATGCCATGGCTTCCATCGTGTTTGCTGAGATCATCATCGCTGCCTTGATATTCAAAGGCTATAAAATAGTTAAGGATCAAGTCAAAATGGCTTCTCTGGCCGGAGTGATTGCGGCTTCAGGCCTGGGATTCGTATACGGCGGGCTCATGTACCTGGGTGCCACATCAAGAAGCCTTTTTGCGGCTGATATCGAGCGCACAGCACTCCTTATTAACATTGTCTATGAAATCCTGGGGAATACAGGAAAAGTGGCTCTAGGGCTGGCAGTGTCTTTAGCCTGCCTGACTACTTCCATAGGCTTAACTGCCACAGTGGGGGATTATTTCAGCTCCATCACCAAAGGAAAACTGAAATACAAAGTTATCTGTGTGGTTACGGTTTTATTCAGCGGGGTCTTTGCCACTGTAGGAGTCAATAAGATTGTTCAAATCGCGGTTCCTTTCTTAGTTATGGTCTACCCTGTAGCTATCATCCTGATTCTCCTCACAATTTTTGGAGGGAAAAAAATTCATAGAAAGGTTTACACCGGAGCCGTGATCGGAGCCCTGGCTGTCAGTGTTTTTGATGCCCTGACCAATGCCGGTCTTCCCATTGTCTTTGCCAATGACCTTATCTCCTATATCCCTCTCGCCGAAGACGGTTTCCCCTGGATTATTCCTGCCTTTTTTGGAGCCCTTATTGGCTTGGCAGCTGCTTATAGAAGCCGGGAGAAGACAAAATAGAAATTTAAAAATTATCTTTAAGCTTATTGATAAATGGACATCAAGGAAAAAATTATTTTCGAAAAAAAATGGCAGGAATATGATAAATGGTATGATGACCATGAAGCGGTTTATAAATCTGAGTTACATGCGGTAAAAGAGCTCATTCCCAAGGGAACAGGCCTTGAAATAGGGGTGGGGACTGGAAGATTCGCCGCTCCTTGTCATGTGGAGTTTGGGATCGATCCCTCTATAAATATGCTTCATTTGGCAAAAAAAAGAAATGTAAAAGTGGTTCAAGGTGTGGGAGAGAAACTCCCGTTTAAAAATGATTCTTTTCATTTTATTTTGATTATGGTAACTCTATGTTTCCTAAATGATGTTTCTAAAGTCATTCATGAATCAAAGAGGGCCCTAAAAAGCAAAGGCTCATTGATAATAGGAATGATCAACAAAAACAGCCCCCTTGGTAAACAATACGAAAAATCGCGGCATAAGAGTGAATTTTACAAGCATGCCGAGTTTTTAGCTCCGGAAAAAATATTAAATCTACTCCATAAAACAGGGCTCAAATTTAAGAATTCCAGGCAGACTTTAATCCAGACTCCGGATAAAGCCCATGAAGACAAAAAACCTAAGAAAGGGTATAATCAAGGAGGATTTGTTGTTTTAAAAGCCATAAAAATCTGATATAAATATAAATCCTTATGAATGATTAATAAAAAAGATAAAGGAGACGCAATGTTTACTAATAAAAATTTTCCAAAAGCAAAAAAATACTGGTTTATGGGAAAATTCTATGATTGGTCAGAAGCCATTATACATCCTATGACTCATGCCCTTCACTATGGAAATTCTGTGTTTGAAGGGATAAGAGCCTATAAAACTCCCAAAGGGCCGGCTGTTTTCCGGCTCAATGAGCATATGGACAGATTCATGCACTCAGCTGGTATCCTGAAAATGAAAACTCCCTATTCAAAAAAAGAGATCGCTGAAGTCATAAAATTAGTTTTAAAGCAAAACAACCTGGAATCCGCTTATATTCGTCCCCTTTTGTTTTATTCTTACGGAAATCTGGGTCTCATCCCAAAGTCTTCACCGGTGGAACTTTTAGTTGGTGCTTGGCAGTGGGGAGCTTATCTCGGGGAAAATGCCTTAACAGGAGTTTATGTCTATATCCTCCCATGGAGGCGGGTCCATCACAGTCAATACGACATGTCAGCAAAACTAGGCGGGATCTATGTCCAGTCAACCATCTGCGGTCTCATTGCCAGAGAAAAAGGATGTGATGAAGCGGTCTTTCTTAATCTTGAAAAAAATGTGGCCGAAGGACCCGGAGAAAACATCTTCATCTATAAAAACGGAGTTCTTAAAACAAATGACCGGTCTGAGTCTGTGTTAGAAGGGATTACAAGGAGCAGTATATTAGAGATCGCTGATGATATGGGGATAAAAACCCAAATCGCCCCCATCACTAAGCAGGATTTCCTGGAGGCAGATGAAGCTTTTTTCTCTGGAACCGCTGCTGAGATCGCTCCCATCACCAAAGCCAAAGATGCTTCTGATAAAAATTTACCAGTAAAAGACACTGTCATCGGCAAAGGAAAACCAGGAGAAATAACCAAAAAAATAAGTGAAACCTATGCCGACTGTGTGAGAGGAAAGATTAAAAAATACGAAAAGTGGCTCACTTATGTCTATTAATCCCATTGGGGTTGTTCATTCATCTTTTAAAACCAGAGGAGACATCCAAAGAAAAAGAAGCAGCCAAACCAGCGGCAAAAAAGATTTCAGAGGGAAACACCTTAACAGTATCAGGGATTGACATGATTGACGGTACTCCCATCCTTGACATCAAACCTTACACCAGAAGCGACATGAAGAAAAAAGCCTCTTTTGGCTGGCTACCCAAAACAAAAAATACTGAGGAAGATTATGATTAAAAACTTATGGGCGGCACTCACCTCTCTTGTTTTGTTGATGTTTCCTTTATTTTCCTCTGCTTCAGACGTTTTTCCTTATGATTACAAGATCGACAAACTTGAAAACGGACTCACTGTGGTCTCAATTCCTATGGATAATCCATATATTATTTCTTACTACACCATTGTCAGATCAGGTTCCAGAAATGAAATAGAGCCCGGGAAATCCGGATTTGCCCACTTTTTCGAACACATGATGTTTAAAGGAACCAAAAACACTCCTCGAGAAAAATATGATAATTTCCTTACTGAACTTGGGGCAGGAACAAACGGTTACACTTCTGATGACTATACGTGTTATTTTGTGGTGTTTGCAGGTCAGGAAAATCTTGAAAAAGTGGTGAAAACCGAAGCAGACCGATTTATCAATCTTCATTACAACCAAGAGACGCTTAAAACTGAAGCAGCTGTCATTGAGGGAGAATACTATTCCAGTGTTTCCAATCCAGGAAGACGCCTCTATGAAACTCTCAGACACACTGCTTTTGAGAAACACCCATATAAGCACACCACCCTGGGTTATCTAAAAGATATACAGGACATGCCCAACCAATTTGAGTACAGCCAACTCTATAAAAAAAGATTTTACGCTCCTGATAACACCATACTTCTGGTGGTTGGCGATTACAATCATCAAGAACTGATCGAGTTTGTCAAAAAGTATTACAGCGTTTGGGAACCCTCAAACTACAAACTTAAAACTCCTGTGGAGCCGGCTCAAAAAGATGCCAAGCGCTCCCATTACCAGTGGCCTGGCCCCACTACACCCAGAATAGCGGTGGCTTTTCATGGGCCTGCATTCAGCGATGAGAAAATAGACAAGGCCGCACTTGACCTGCTTGCAGAAATAGGCTTCTCACCCTCGTCTCCCCTATACCAGCGTCTGGTGGTGGAGGAGCAGAAATGTTTTTCTCTCTATGCTGACTTTCCGGACAGAAGAGAACCCCATCTTCTCACGTTTAATGCTTTGGTTAAAGAGAAGGAGGACCTCCCTTATGTAGAGGAAGAAATATTTAAAGAATTGGAACTCTACAAAAATGAACTGATCCCTGAAGATAAACTGGAAGCTGTGAAATCCAACCTGAAATACTCCATGGCCCGGCAGTTTGGCACCACAGATGGAACTGCAGGAATTCTTGCTTTTTATATAAACCTCACCACTGATCCCAATTCCATAAATAAGTTATTTGACCTTTACCAAAATATTGCCTCCCAGAATATCAGGGAAATGGCTCAAAAATACTTTATAAAGACCAACAGCACTGTGGTGACTTTAACCGGAGGAGAAGAGAAATGAAAAGACTTGACAGAACAATCATATTATTCATTCTTGGCCTCAGCCTTGTAACCATAAACTGCGGCAAAAAATCTTCCTCGGACATATCAACAGAGCTGCTTCCCCTTGAAAAAAATCCTTTGGTCTGCATAAAAGTGGTCCTGAATATCGGATCGGCTGATGACCCGGCTGGAAAAGAAGGTCTGAGCGCATTGACATTCAAGATGCTCTCAGACGGTGGAAGTGAAAAATTGACTTATAAAGAAATAACACAAAATTTTTACCCTATGGCCGCCTACATTGACATGCAGATGGATAAAGAAATGACCGTCTTTTCTGGGACCATACATAAAGATAATCTGGACCCATACTATTTTATACTCAAAGATATGCTTCTAAATCCCGGATTCAGAGAAGAGGATTTCATCCGTATTAAAACGAGCCATTTAAACTTTCTTCAGAAAACTCTGGTCAATAATATGGATGAGACCCTCGGGAAAGAAATCCTGAATTTAATGATGTATAAGGAACATCCTTACGGGCATACTGAATTGGGGACAGTAAGCAGCGTTAAAAGCCTTACTTTAAACGATGTGAGAAATCACTATGAAAATCATTTTGTTCAGGGGAATTTGACCATTGGCATTGCTGGTGGATACCCCTCTGACTTTCCCAATAAAGTTTTGTCTGATTTTTCTGTCCTTCCTAAAGGGAGGACTCCTGAACTGATTCTGCCCGATCAGCAAATGCCAGACGGCCTAAACTTTGTGATCGCCGATAAAAACACTCCTGCCACTGCTATCTCTATAGGATTTCCCCTCCCTATCACCAAATCTCATCCTGATTTCTTTGCACTTTGGATAGCGGCATCTCATTTTGGTGAGCACAGACAGCATCTGTCACACCTTTTCCAAAAAATCAGGGAGGAAAGAGGACAAAACTATGGAGATTATGCTTATATTGAGCACTTTATGGAAGGACGCGGGAAATTCCCTGCCACTAACTACTGCCGACAACGGCAGTATTTTTCTATCTGGATCAGACCGCTGGCAAACTCTAACCGGCATTTTGTGCTTCGACAAACCATAAGAGAACTCAAAAAACTCATTGAAGAGGGAATCCCCGAAAAAAGATTTGAGCTCACCAAAAATTATCTGGTGAATTACACCAAACTCTACACCCAAACTCTGAGCGAAAGGCTGGGTTGGCAGATTGATTCGAAATATTATGGCACCAAAGACTTCCTCAGAGAAGCTCGGGAAAGAATACCTAAGGTTAAACTTGAGGAAGTCAACTCAGCGATTCGAAAATATCTCAACTATAAAAATCTCTGCATTGCCGTGGTCACTCAGGATGCTGAATCATTTAAAGAAGATCTAGTGGCCAACACTCCCTCTCCCATCACTTATTCAAATCCCAATATGCCTGAAGAAATCTTAAGAGAAGATCTGGTCATTCAGGAATTTCCTCTGAACATAAGACTAGAAAAAGTGACTACAGCCAAAGCTTCCCAATTTTTCGTAGAA
>DASRVI010000476.1:0-4373 GCA_035655135.1 Acidobacteriota bacterium
CAGGGGAAAAATAATCCAGACCGGCTCTAGGTTGATAGATCACCTTAAAATTCTTATCTTCCAAAGTTTTCACCAGCTTTATCAGAACACGGCCTTTCACTAAATCTCGAACTCCCCATGTGGATTTAGGTGTGTTGAGCATATTCTGGAGAACCAATGTTTTAATTCCCAGTTTTTTAGCGGTCTTAGCGGCGAGATAGGCTGAGACCACATAGGTGATGTCATCCGCTCCTCTGAATGCAAAATGATGGGGGATGTTAGGTTCAAAAGGTTTGGTTACGCCGGCAATAAATTTTAAAGCCTCAAGATGTTCAGACAGTCCCTGTTTGACGCTCAAAGGTCCTCTGCCGTCTATTTGATTGAACCACCAAAAAGAGAAGGCATGCCAAGCCATATTAAGATTTTTCTCCAAGATATAAGCCATTTGACGGACATTTTTTGTTCCCGAATAAGCTCTCACCAGCATAGGTGAGGAATCTTCTCTGATGGCCTGGAGTTCTAGTTCGCTGTTGAACGGAATCCCTCCTCCATTAGACAGCCCTTCCCAACTTTCCCCAAAATGAGATTGGCTTAACTGGGATGATCCCACTGAAACAATATCAAGGTGCTTTGTTTTGGATAGTTTTTTCAGCCATTCAGAGAATAAAGCCAAGGCTTTCTCCCGGTCTTCAAGATAAGGCCCTACATGAACTCTTGTCAGCGGAAGTTGATTCTGTCTGAGAGCTGCACTCATGCGTTTGGATAAGTGGTCTTTTTTGGTTCCGTAATCCTGGTAGTCATAGTCTGGAATTTTTGGAATGGTTTTGTGCTTTTCATCTTTTATGAGTTTTTTCCCGAATTCAAGCCGCATTTGGTCGTAAACAGAACTTTCCTGAATTGATTTTGGGATGAGGGCTTGGGGAACGTCAAGCTTTTCCAGGGTTTCTATAGGGGTTTCATCTCCCTTAAATGTGGTGAATCTTTTTCCGAATTCTTTTTCCACTAAATCGCATGCTTCTGGAAGTCCAGCAAAATAAATTTCTTGGATCTTTGTGTTTTTTGCCCTGGAAAGTTGATCATCACTTTGTATTAGAGAAACCAGCTTCCCAAAAGTGTTGAAGCCTTGTCCCGGATCTAATCGGTAGCTGAAACCAAGATGGGTGATGTTATTTTGAAGGATCCATTTTTTGATCACTTCAAAATAGTGAAAGTTTGATATTTTATCAACGGCGGAAGAAACTTGCGCATCTGATATGAAAACTTCAAAACCGCAGTCTTCAAGAAGCTGTCCTATATGGCTGATACCCAGGGTATGAGCGTCTATTCCGGATTTTAAAAATCCGTAAGTTCTTTTATCCATGGTCTCTTCTCTGGACTGATCAAAGTCCTCTCATTATCACACAGGCATCTAAACCCCGTCAAGATGCCTATCAAAATCATAAGAAAGCTAAAGACATGGAATTCGTGAAATAAAAAATGATCATTTGATTTTTTTGCTTTGACTTATTAAGCTTAATTTTTATAAAACAATCCTGAACCATTCATAAGTTCATTTTATTTGAAAGGAGGTCGTTTTGAGAAAAAAATCCATTGCGTTCATTTTGTCGATTTTGTTTATGACCTGTCTGGTTTGGTCCCAGGATTTGGTCTTAAAAGGAGGCACTGTTCTTACTGTAACCCAAGGAATCATTGAAAACGGAACAGTGGTTATTAAGGAAGGAAAAATCGTTAAAGTAGGAAAAAACATTGATGTTCCCGAAGGAATAAAGGTCATTGATGTAACCGGGAAATATGTTATGCCCGGAATCATAGACAGCCACTCTCATATTGCTCTGACAGATGTTAATGAAGCCTCAGACCCGGTCACTCCTCAGATTTGGATGAGCGAAGCCTTAGAGCCTTCTTCTGACTCTATAAAAAAGACTCTGGCTGGGGGAGTTACCACTGTTAAGACCATGCACGGAAGTGCGAATATCATAGGCGGAGTCAATGTAACAATAAAGTTAAAATACAATGAATCTATCCAAGATATGATTGTTCAGGATGTCAGGCAGCAGATCAAGATGGCTTTGGGTGAAAACCCAAAAAGACTGTATGGAAGTAAGGGGCAAATACCCTCCACGCGAATGGGAAATGCCTATGTGATGAGAAATGCCTTTGTCAAAGCTAAAGAATACAAACAAGAGTGGGATGAATATGAAAAAGAGAAATCCGAGGGAAAAAAAGATATCAAGCCTCCTAAAAAAGATCTTAAAATGGAAACCCTTAAAATGGTTCTGGAGAAAAAATTAGGTATAGACTGCCATGTTTATCGAGCGGATGAGATTGTATGGATCATCAATTTCTGTAATGAATGGGACATAGATCTTTTGCAGTTAAGCCACTGTATAGATGGATACAAAGTTCCGGATGTCATAGCAGAAGCTGGCGTGTGTTATGGTGGATGGGTGGATTGGTGGGGCTTTAAAGAAGAAGCCTATGACGGGTGTCCTTATGGATTTGACATAATGCATCAAGCTGGAGTGAGAATGGTGATCAATTCTGATAGCGCTGATGAATGTCGGTATCTTTATCTGAATGCAGCTAAAGTTCTCAAATATAATGATATTCCAGAAGAAGAGGTTTTAAAGATGATCACTTTGAATCCAGCTCATGCGCTTGAGATGGAACACAGAGTAGGCAGCATAGAAAAGGGTAAAGATGGAGATATAGCTGTGTTTGATAAATACCCTCTGGATTCCACAGCCAAGTGTCTGGTGACCATTATTGAGGGTAAGGTCTACTTTGACTATGCTAAAGAAAGCGTCACTGTTAAAGGAGCGGAAAATGAGTAAAAAAATCTTTGTTTTTTTTATAACCATAACTTTTTGTCTTTTTCCTGTTTATGCCAATGATGGGCAGAGAATATTTATCAAAAACGCTACGGTTGTGCCTGTTGAGGGACAAACAATCAACAATGCAGACATTCTTATTGAAGATGGAAAGATAATGAAGATAGGTCCGAATTTAAAGCCTCCTTCTTCAGCCCATATTATTGATGCTTCGGGTAAGTATGTTTATCCAGGAATGGTAGCCCTGATGACAGCCATAGGAGTTACAGGTTATCCAGGGGCAGGAAGTGATTTGGATGAGACAGGAGTTTCAACTCCGCATATGGATCCTTATGATGCCATCAATCCAGAAGATCCTTGTATCAAAGTCACGCGTCTGGGAGGAGTCACTACAGTCATGACAGTGAGCGGAACCCGAAGCCCCATAAATGGAAAATCAGTGGTGATGAATCTAGAGGGAAGGCTGGCCTCAGATTTAGTCATAAAAAAATACGCGGCTCAGATTTTCAACATGGGAGCCAAAAGAGAAGGGAAATATCCCTCCACTCTTCCTGGAGTGGTATCACTGATAGAGGAGAAGTTGAACAAAACCAGGGTATATATCCAGAAAAAAAAGAAACAAAGCCAAAACAAAGACAGTGAAAAAGAAGATGAAAAAAGCTCTTTCAGCAGAGATTTAGAAATGGAAGCCCTAGTCCCTGTGATCAAAGGAGAAGTGCCGGCTTTGTTCATCACTTATGATGAGGTGAGCATAAGAAACGCGCTGAAAATTATTGATGAATATAATCTAAAGGGGATAATCAGAGCTGGGAATGGAATTTTAAAACATTTGGAGTCATTGAAGGAGAAAAACATCCCTGTCATCTGGTCAGGAACAACCAATATTCCAGGAAGATGGGAGCCTTTTGACTTGAATTATCACACGGCTGCTGTGCTGGCGGAGGAAGGAATTTTATTTGCTTTTGATCCAGGCGGTTGGGGTCCAGGCAGCCGTAATGTGCGGAATCTTCCTGTTCCCGCAAGCCTGTCCGTGGCTTATGGACTGGATGAAAAAAAGGCCTTGGAAGCTCTGACCATAAATCCAGCCAAAATATTGGGAATAGATGACCAGCTCGGTTCTATCAAACAAGGCAAGACCGCCAATCTGGTGGTGTGGAGTGGGTCTCCCATTCAAATGAGTTCAAAGGTGTGTCATGTCATTGTCAATGGCAAGGTTATTCCTATGGAAAGTGTTCAGACAAAGCTGAGGGATCAATATAAGAAATAGTTTAGAATTTCAAGCGGATGACGCTCACAATTCGAGATTATTTTTTGATAGGCATGGAACAAAGGAAGCCTTTCCAAAACCGTGATAGAGTTTATTTAACATATAAGGGGAAGGGCAAGGGATTCATCACCCGCTCGATTCACCAGCGATGAATCTCTCTCCCGGTTCGGGCTTCGCTCTCCTCTAAAGAGGAACCATGCCCGCTCCGCCCTCACAGGGGATTCCTTATCCCATGCCCCTTACCCTGCAGCAATCTAGAATCTTAAATGATTTAGTATATAATCTCATTAAATTGA
>DASRVI010000477.1:0-4592 GCA_035655135.1 Acidobacteriota bacterium
TCTTCCAAGGACTCTGAGTGTTTCAGCCACTCTGCCAACAGATAGTATGTAAGCGGCTTCTCTCATAGACACTTTATAGTCCTTCATGGTTTTGATCACATCCCAGAAAGCCTGCTTCATTTTCTTCTCTGTTTTATCCAAAACTTCTTCTTCAGAAAAGAAATATCTTTGAAGGTTTTGGACCCATTCCAGATAAGAAACCATCACCCCCCCAGAATTAGCCAGTATGTCAGGAATCACCAGGGTATCTTTTTCCTTTAATATCTCATCTGCATCCAGAGTTGTGGGGCCATTCGCCCCTTCGAGAATAATATTCGCTTTTATATTATCAGCGTTGTTTTTGTTTATCTGTCCTTCTGTGGCTGCTGGAATGAGGATATCACAGGGCAAACTGATAAGACTGTCATTATCAATAGGCTCTGATTCAGGAAAATCCACCACTGACCCCGTTTTATCAAGCTGTTCTTTAAGATCAAAAACATCAATACCTTTTGGGTTATATATACCTCCATAAATATCTGTCACTGCGATTATTTTACATCCTGCTTTATGAACAAGTTTGGCAATGGATGACCCTACATTTCCAAATCCCAAAATAGCTACTTTTTTATCAGGTAAGGAGAAATCCAAATATTTAGACGCTTCTCTCAGCACATAATAAAGACCCGTCCCCGTAGCCTCTTCTCTTCCTAAAGAACCCCCCAGAATCACAGGTTTTCCTGTCACCACAGCAGGTTCAATCTGTCCACTTTGATTATAAGCATCTGCAATCCATGCCATAGTCTGTGAATTGGTAAACATATCCGGAGCTGGTATGTCTTTATAAGGTCCTATCAGATCCCTTATCGCAGAGATATACTGTTTGGTTAATTTTTTCAATTCATTTTCAGACATTTTGGTGGGATCACAAATCACAGCTCCTTTTCCACCTCCAAATGGTATGTTGATCACCGAGCATTTCCATGTCATCCAGGATGCAAGAGCTTTACATTCACTTAAAGATGAGTCTGGGCTGTATCTGATCCCTCCTTTGGAGGGCCCTCTTATAGAGGAGTGCTGAATCCTGAATCCAGTGAATGTTTCTGCGTTTCCATTATCTAGAGAGACAGGGATATGGACTGTGATTTCTCTTTCTGGATATTTGAGCCTTTGGTAAATCCATGGTTCTAAATCCAAATAATCAGCTGCATTCTCAAATTGGAGAGTGGCCTCAATAAATGGATCATATTCTCCTTCTTTTTTCTTAATAACAGGTTCAATATATTTAATTTTTTGTTCTTTAGCCATTTTTACCTCCCTATTTCTTTAACTAAAAGTTTCAGCAGTTTGTCATAGCCTGATTTTTGGAACTGCAGGATAGGATATTTTCGTCCTTTGTAATAAATATATTTTTGGTCTAATCGGATCCTTTTTTGTTTAGGCTTTTCTTTTTTTTCCTTTGAAGCTTTTTCCATGTCAGGCCATGGAATGATCTCTGCCTCATGTTTTTCATAAATTCTTTCTTTTTCTTTCTTTTTAACTGATGAATCATAGTAATTATTCATGATGACCTCCATTTCGTTTTCATTGCGCTGAAAATATATGCAATGAACGTGCCAATTTATAATTAGTTTAATATCAATAAGTTATAAAATCTGTAAATCGAAACTATAGCATTATGCAATACTGCAATTTGCAACAACTGTGTTTTTTGGGAAGGCTTCTTGCTTATTTATCCCAGGATTTTAATTTTCTGTAAAGGGATGTGGGGTGAATACCTAATATTTTGGCCGTTTTTGTTTTATTATTTTGGGTGTATTCAAGGACTTTATGGATATATTGTTTCTCTAACCTCTCTAAAGTTATTAGATCTTCTTCTTTTTCTATTTGCTCTGTCATTCCAGATATGGAAAATTTTTTATAATTTCTTATTTCCAAGGGAAGGTGATTGAGTTTGATTTCATCAGAGATATGAAGAGACATGATTCTCTCCATTATATTTTTTAATTCCCGGGCATTGCCTGGCCAGGGATAATTTGTCAGAGCTGCAGCTGCCTCTGAAGATACTTTTTTATAAGACCGTTTTAGCTCTTGATTGAGGTCATGAATAAAATGAAGGGCCAGAGGAAGTATGTCTTCTTTTCTTTCTCTTAATGGAGGTATATTAATGGGAACAACATTTAGCCTGTAGAATAAGTCCGAACGGAACTTTTCTTTTTTTACCGCTTTTTCAAGATTTTTGTTGGTGGCAGCGATGATTCTTATGTTGACTTTAATATTTTTATTTCCTCCCAGTCGATTGAAAGTCTCTTCTTCCAAAACTCTGAGTAGCTTTGCTTGAAGATTTAGGCTCATGTCTCCGATTTCATCAAAAAAAACAGTGCCTTCATCTGCTTTTTCAAGAAGGCCTAATTTTCTTTTTTTGGCATCTGTAAAAGCTCCGGCTTCATACCCAAACAACTCACTTTCCATGAGATTGTCTGGAATTGCTGCGCAATTTATTTCAACAATAGGCTTATCTGCTCGAGGACTCTGATAATGAATGGCTTTGGCCAGAAGTTCTTTTCCTGTTCCGCTTTCACCCTGAAGAAGAACAGTAGTTTTAGGAGAGAGTGATATTTTTTTGGCTGTTTCCAGAACTTCTTTCATTTCTCTGCTTTCAGCCACTAGGTTTCCAAAATAATAACGGCCTTTTTCTGACTTTAGATGTTCCTGAATCCTAATTCTAAGATAGAGAGTTTCTAAGGCACGCCGTATGGTGTTTTTTAAATCGCTTATCTTAAAAGGTTTGAGAATATAGTCATAAGCCCCTAATTTCATGGCTTCGACTGCCTTTTCCAGAATTTCATAGGCTGTCATCATAATAACAATAGTTTCGTTTCCTTTTTCCTTTATTTTTTTTAGAACCTCTAATCCAGATATCCCGGGAAGCATTAAATCAAGAAGAACCAAGTTTGGTTTTAATTTCTCTACGATTTCTAAGGCTCTTTCTCCTGTATCGGCCAGATGAATTTCATATCCTTCTTTTTCCAATGCTTTTTTTAAATTGTTAAGGGTCAAGGTCTCATCATCCACAATGAGTATGGAGTAAGAAGTCATGATATAGTCCCCACACTTCTTTCAGGTTTTTTCCCTTTTTGCCGGATAGGAAGAAAGATAGAAAAAGTGGTCCCTTTATTCAGTTCGCTTTTTACAAAAATATCTCCTCTATGGTTTTTTATGTAACTCAAGCTGATGCTCAATCCCAAGCCGGTTCCTTTTGATTTTTTGGTGGTAAAAAAAGGATCAAATATTTTTTTTATATTTTGGGGTGAAATTCCTTTTCCTGTATCAGTGATGTCAATTTGCACCTCTTCTTTAAACTTGACTTTGGTAGAGCTCACTTTTAATTTGCCTCCCTCAGGCATTGATTGAGCCGCATTCAAAAAAATGTTTATCAGGATCTGCCTTATCTGGTTGTGATCTGCAGTTATATTTGGCACGGAAGAGGAAAGAGCTTTTTCAACATCCACTTTTCTGAATATGGGTTGATGGCTGATAAAGGAGATGGTCTCTTCAATGAGTTTGTTTATATTGACCTTGGTGTATTGGGGAGGAGCGGGGCGAGCAAAACTGAGAAGCCCTCTCACTGTTTCCGAAATTCGATAGGCATTCTCCAAGACTAAGCCGATTTCTTTTTTTGACTCTTTATCTTGAACTTCTTCCTCTAAATTTTCCAGGTAAGAGGAAATACCCAAAAGGGGATTATTGATTTCATGAGCCGCGCCCAAAGCGAGCTGACTTAGAGCTGAAAGTTTTTCATACTCAGCCAACTGTTTACGGAGCCTTTTTCTCTCAGTTACCTTTTCTATTAATAGAGTTACCCCCAGGACATCTTGTTCAGTCCCTAATGGAAAAAAAGAAAAATTAATATATTCTTCTCTTTCATCTATACTGATTTCTTTTTCATTAATATGCTGGGGATTGCCTTCCTTTATGGTTCTCTGAAAGGCATCTTTTATATCTTGTTGGTTTAAATAAGGTAAGATTGAGTGCAGTTCATCTCCTTTTTTGAGTTTTTCTATGCCGAATAAATTTTTAAACTCAGTGTTATAGTGAGTGATTTTTCCTGATTTATCCAAACCAATCACTCCCAGTGAAATGCTGTCAATAAGATTGAGCACATATTCTTCTGATTTTTTAAGGTCTTTTGTGAGGCGACGAAGCAGTGAAGTTGTTCTTCGAGAATAAAAGCCAGATATAAGAATGATAAGGATGAAAAAAGGAACAAATATAAAAACAATAATCCTATTCAACTCTTTAATCGGAAGCAAAGCTTCTTCCAGGTCTATTTCAGAGACCACATAAAAGTTCTGTTCAGGAAATTTTCTGTAAGCACACAAGACTTTCTTTCCTCTATAGTCATAATGGGTTTTGACTCCTTCTTGTCCTGTATGGGGATTCTCTACCTCTTTGGAGTGTCCCTCATCAGTTAGAGGATTTCCTCCTAATCGTGTGGGGGATAAAAGAATTCCTTGTTCATTCACTAAAAAAAGTTCACTTGTATCCCCCATTCTCAAGTCAAAAAGCAAGTCATAGAAATTATCCAGGTTTATGGAAGCGGCCAGGACTCC
>DASRVI010000478.1:0-3371 GCA_035655135.1 Acidobacteriota bacterium
TCAGGAAAAAAGGTGCTCAACTTTTGTGCCAATAATTATTTAGGCCTTTCCAGTCACCCCAAAGTCATTGAAGCCGCCCATAACATACTGGACGAACGGGGTTATGGCATGAGTTCTGTGAGGTTTATCTGCGGTACTCAGGATATCCACAAAGAACTTGAGCAAAAAATTTCAGAATTCTTAAAAATGGACGACACCCTTCTCTATGCCGCTTGTTTTGATGCCAACGGCGGGGCGTTTGAGCCTCTTTTAGGAAAGGAGGATGCCATTATTACAGATGAGCTCAATCATGCCTCCATCATAGACGGGATCCGGTTGTGTAAAGCTCAAAGGTTCATATACAAACACAGTGACATGGCTGACCTTGAAGAACAGCTAAAAAAAAGTCAAGACGTCCGGTATAGACTCATCGCTACAGATGGTGTGTTCTCAATGGACGGAGATATCGCGCAAGTGGACAAAATATGCGATTTGGCAGATAAATATAATGCTTTGGTGATGGTGGATGATTCTCATGCCACTGGATTTATAGGAAAAACAGGAAGAGGAACTCCAGAATACAGAGGAGCAGAGGAAAGAGTGGATCTCATCACTTCCACATTGGGAAAAGCTCTGGGTGGAGCCTCCGGAGGATTTATCTCAGGACGAAAAGAAATCATTGAGCTCTACAGGCAGCGTTCCAGACCCTATCTGTTCAGCAACACCCTGGCACCTGTGGTGACCGGAGCATCGATTGCCGTACTCGATCTTTTGACAGAAACCACAGAATTCAGAGATAAATTAGAGAAAAACACTCAGTATTTCAGGGATAAAATGACCGAAGCCGGATTTGACATCAAACCAGGGATTCATCCCATTGTTCCCATTATGCTAGGAAAGTTCAAAAACGATGCCCAGCTTTCCCAGGATATGGCCAATGACCTTCTGGATGAAAGCATTTATGTGATTGGCTTCTTTTATCCTGTGGTCCCCAAAGGACAATCAAGAATCCGGGTTCAGATTTCAGCCGCCCATGACCGATCTCATTTAGAAAAAGCCATTCAAGCGTTTGTTAAAGTGGGTGAAAAACACGGCGTCATCTAACCTGAACTATTCATAAAAAAATGGCGATGTTCTCATTATTAATTTTATTTCAGCGATATACAAGATTTTTTTAAGAACCATTATCTGAATATTTTTCTAGTATAACCACAGAATGGGCAGACTCGCCCACATGAGATAAAGAAATCTGTATATTTTTGATGTGTTGTTTTTTTATCATTTCTTTTGATTTTCCAGATAAAACAAGCTCCGGCTTTCCAGAAGGCTGGTTTATAACCTCTACATCTTTAAAGGTGACTCCTTTTCTCCATCCGGTCCCCAAGGCTTTGAAAAAAGCTTCCTTGGCTGCAAATCTGGCTGCATAACTGTGGGCTCTGTTTTTCTTTTGTTCGCAGTAGTTAATTTCTCTTCTGGTGAACACCCGGTCTCTGAATCGTGTACTTCTTTCAATAAACTTCTTTATTCTTTTTACCTCTATGATATCTGTGCCTATTCCAAAAATCATTTTCCTTTTTCCTGATTGACTTTCTCCATGGTTATCCCTGTATAACCATAAAACATAGAGACCAAAGGCTGAGTGAGATTGAGAAAGGCATAAGGAAGATATAAAAGAGGATTCACCCCAAGAGTAGCGCCCATAAACGCTCCGCAGCTGTTCCATGGTATTAAAGGAGACGTCACAGTCCCGGAATCCTCCAAAACACGGGAAAGGTTTTTGGGGTGAAGCCCTTTGGCATCAAAAGCATTCTTGTACATCCTTCCAGGGACCACTATGGCAATATATTGGTCAGCAGCAATAATATTCATTCCTATACAGCTGAAAATAGTGGTAGCCACCAAAGACCCTGTTCTTCGAACTCTTTTTAAAAGAGCTGAAGCCAGGGCTTCCAGCATATGGGTTCTTTCCATAATCCCACCAAAAGAAAGGGCGCATATGATGAGAGCCACTGTCTCCATCATGCTCATCAGCCCTCCTCTGGTGAGAAGTTCATCCACTACCGTCACTCCAGAATTTGAAACATAACCCGAATGAGCAGCCTGCACAATCGCAACTAAAGACTTTGACTGAGTGAAAACCGCAAATAAAGCTCCCAGCACAGTGCCTCCCAGAAGAGCAGGAAGAGGAGGTATTTTAAGCACCACCATAACAATCACCAAGATGGGAGGAAGAAGAAGCAGTGGGTGTATGAAAAATTGAGACTTTATGGTGGTGAGCATGATTTCAATATTTTGCGAATCAAGTACCCCCCCGGAAAATCGAGCTCCCAGAAAAGCGAATAATCCAAGAGCGATGGCGTAAGCAGGAACCACTGTGTAAACCATGTGTCTTATATGAGAGAAAACGTCTGTTCCTGCCACTGCAGGAGCCAGATTGGTTGTATCTGACAGAGGAGACATCTTATCCCCAAAATAGGCACCCGAGATAATCGCTCCCGCCACCATAGGAATAGGAACGCCCAGGCCTTGTCCCACTCCGATAAGAGCTACCCCTACAGTACCGGCTGTGGACCAAGAAGAACCAGTTCCCAAAGAAATAATGGAACAGATGATCATGGTAGCCACCAGAAAAATACCTGGAGACAAAACCTGCAATCCATAATAAATCATGGTGGGGACAATACCTCCGGAAATCCAGGTTCCGATCATGATTCCCACTACCATAAGGATCAGGATAGCTCCCATAGCCAGATTGATTCCATGAATCATACCGTTCTGAATTTCTTTCCAGGAGTACTTTAAATAAACCGCCACGCTTGCAGCCACAGCTGCAGCCAGAATCAAAGGAATGTGAGCTTGCTGGCCCAGCAGCACGATAGTGATGAACAAGGCCAGAACTAAAAATACAACCGGGATAAGAGCTAAACCCAAACTGGGCTTCTTCTGCTTTTCACTCATGTTTTCAGCCTAAATAAAGAAATGCAATTTTATATTAAAGACCTATAAAAATCAAATCATCACGAAAATCCTTCGTGAGTTATTCACGAGCCGAGATTGATTTTAGCTCTATGCCATTCAGGTATGGGTGAAGCGACATTGAAGATTTAGCCTTCTGATGAGTTTTTTGAGGGTATCCGGCGAAGCCGGACTCCGAGTATGTTTGACCCACGAACGGGGGGAGTTACGTAGGAGCCGAGAAAAAACGAAGAAGAATGGCGTTAAAAATCTGAACGGAGCACAACCCATATCTGAATTCAAGATCGGCTCGCCTGAAAGGTAAAATATGTATGCATAAAATTAAAGTTAAAACTAGAACTAAAGTCAAAATCATGTTTTTTATTAATAAGACATAAAAAAGATTTGATCATAATAAATCTGTATGGAAGTGCATA
>DASRVI010000479.1:0-11663 GCA_035655135.1 Acidobacteriota bacterium
CACAACTTTTCCCATTGTCATATCTCCTGTGTATGAAATTATACCACTAACCTTACACAAGTGCGGTTTTTTCCTTTTTTTAGAAATTGAATATCCAGAGTTTTTCTAATACTATAGATGTTGGCTTAGTCAAAATGAAACCCAAAAAAAAATTTACCCAAGATTTTTATGAGATTCAGCGCCAACAATGGCAAAAAAGCCTTTTTTTGCTCCTTATCCTGTTTGTCTTCTATTTTTTTCTGGCAGGATTCGTGCTGTTTATTTTTATGGTGAGCATAGGGCTTTTTATCCCGGGTTTCTCGCTTTTTACCGGGGACACCTGGAATGATTTTTTGCTGATAAACCTGGTTTTATCCATAAGCATAGCTGCTTTTCACTTTTATGATGCCCGCTTTCACGGGGCTCGGTTTATTCGTAAAAGACTGTCGGCTGAATCCCCGGATACAGATGACGTCTATCACAAAAAATTCATCAACACCGTAGATGAGATGCGGATCGCTGCAGGCCTTCCCAAGGTGACTCCTTACATTATTTCTGCTTTTGCCATCAATTCCATGGCCCTTATGGAAGCGGATAAAAGTCCCAGCATCATTGTCACTGAGGGGCTTCTGGCTGAATTTACTAGAGACGAGCTTCAGGCTGTGATCGCCCATGAACTGGCTCATATCATCCGTGGGGATTCCTTTTATATCACTCTGGTGTGCTCATTGGCTAATTCGTTTGAGCGGCTGCGTCAAATGTCTGAACCCCAGGAGGCATCTCAGAGTCAGATCGGAGAGGTTCAGGATTCTGGAGGAGGAAATCCTTTGGTCTATGCGGCGACTTCCATATCTTCTATTTTAATGCATCTTTTAAGCACTCTCATCAGCCGGCAGAGAGAGCTTATGGCTGATGCCACAGCTGTTGAACTCAACCGAAATCCCGCGGCCCTGGCCCGGGCTGTGTATAAGGCCCATGTGAGCAATTCATTTATCGGAGACTTTAGTCTTTCCTACAGCCCGCTTTTTATTGTGCCTCCCAGATCAAAAAACATCTCTGATGGATTATTAGACCGGATTTTTAATTCCCATCCTCCACTCATGAAAAGAATCCGGCAGCTGGCAGAAATGGTCCCCGCATCTCCAAAAAAAATCATTAAAGAAGTTTTGGAAATCAGAGAAAAGAGGGAAAAAGCTCGGTTTGTTCTCCATTCCAAGGAAGAAACAACCACAGGAGAACCAAAGAGTTCGGATTCACGAGATGCTGTTCAGCCCGAAGAGGAGGGCGTCTGGTGTGTCAGAAGCCCAAAAGGTAAATGGATGGGGCCTTATACCCTGGAAAAACTTCTGTCTCTACGGTTTTTTACTTCCCGGATCTGGACCAAAAACATCCAGGAAGGAATCGAGGCTGCGGCTAAAGAGTTTCCTCAAATCCGCACAGGACTTCGAAACCTCTACCATAAAAAGCCTGTCAATCCGGACAGATACAACAAATGCCCCCGGTGTCAGACTTTACTTACAGACACTTTCTATGAAGGAGTGGCCATAAAGTCCTGTCCTTCATGTGGGGGCAAGCTTGTGGACTCAGCTCTCATAAGCCGAATCATCGCCCGTAGGGAAGTCGGTTTTTCCGATTATCTGGTTCAGAAAGCAGCTGATTTTAAAGAGAATTTTTTGGAGAATCCGGTTGGAATGAGGAAGATCAATAAGGAGAATTCTCAGGACATATACTGTCCCCTGTGCGGATCGAAAATGCAGCCCAGACCCTTCACCTATCATTATGTTGTCCCCATAAACAAATGCTTCTGGTGCCATAAGACCTGGTTTGACACGGATGAGCTGGAGATCCTGCAGCTTTTGATCGAAAACCGCTGAATGATTCCATATAAACTTTGTTAAAAAAACAGGTAAATAGATAAACCGTACCCAATTTTATACTACCCAATTTTATACCCAATTTTAACAATTTTATTCGTATTTTGACTCACTTGACATTAACATGAGATGGGTTTAGATTGTTTAAGCAGGGGAAAATGAAGCGGAAGAATTTTTTTGCCTCAGTTATCATTTCCTTTCTTATATGCTTCATGGCTGTCTGGGTGTCTGGCAAAGAAAAAACAACACTTCCTCCTCAGTACAAAAAATGGATGGAGGAAGAAGTTGTCTACATCATCACGCCTGCGGAAAAAGAGGTTTTTTATAAACTGGAAACCGATAGAGAAAGGGATCTTTTTATAAAAGAGTTCTGGCGCCAGAGAGATCCCATGCCAGGAACTCCCAAAAATGAATTCAAAGAAGAGCACTACAGAAGAATAGAGCATGTCAAAACCACTCGAATGTGGTTACAACCAAAACTGAAAAACAGCTGGAGAACAGACAGAGGAAGGATTTACATCACTTTAGGAGAGCCTCAACAGATCGCTCGATTCAGTGATACAGAAGTTCATCCTGCAGAAATCTGGTATTACCAGGGGAATCCTAGACACGGACAGCCAGGTCAATTCAGCCTACTTTTTTTTAAGAGATATGGCAGCGGAGAATTCGAGCTCTACAATCCGATCGCAGATGGTCCCCGAAGCCTCACACCGCTTTCTTGGATGTGCGGTGGCTGTTCCACAGACGATGATTATGATAAGTATGCTTATGTTTTGATAAGGGATGTATCTGTGGAGCTGGCCGCAGCCTCTCTTTCGTCTTTCCCGGGGCAGGGCATGTCCTTTGACAATGCTTGGGCGCTTCGAATGCCTTCTACAATTTTGATGAGTGAGGTCCATACTTATCCCCACAAGAAAGTTGAGGATGAGTATGCTTACGAATTTTTAGAGCATAAAGCTTCTGTAGAAGTCAGTTATTCAGTTTATTATATCGGGAATCGGTCCAGAGTGGATGTGATCCAGGAGCCGTCCGGGGAATATTTTGTCAATTATGCGGTTGAACCGGAAACTCTTTCCATTGATCTTTTTGAAAATAGGTATCTCACCAATCTTAAAGCCACTATCCGAGTGACAGATAAGGAAGAAAAGACTATTTTTCAGCAGGAAAGAAATTTTCCCATCGAGATGAAAAAAGACCAATTGAAGAAAATAAAAGAAAGACCTTTTCATCTTTATGATAATTTTCCCTTAGTTCCAGGGAATTACAGATTCAATCTTCTCCTGGAGAATACAGTGTCCAAAGAGTTCACTTCCCTGGAAAAAGATTTATGGGTGCCGGAGCCAGAATCCTTTTTTATGGGCCCTCTGATCCTCACCAATAGAATAAATCCAGATTCTCCTTACGGCCAAGCCAACAAGGCTTTTAAGATAGGAAATCTTCAAATCTACCCGTCGCTGGAAAAAAGATTTTATCGAAAAGATAAGATGCACCTTTTTTTTCAGATAATTGGATTAAATCCGTCTTTACAGGAAAACGGGATATTGGAATTTGTGTTTTATAGAGGCGAAGAACCTTTTCAGACCCGGAAAAAAAAGCTTATTGAATATAGAGACAAACAAAATATTCTGGAAGAAATCTCTTTGGAAGAATTTCCTATTGGGAACTGCCGAGTCATGGTTTCTCTTCTGGATGAGAAAGAGAAGCGGATTTTAGCCAGTCAAGAAGAATTTTCTGTGGATGCGAATCCCCTTCCTGAATCCTGGGTCATGAGTCATACTTATCCATGCCTGGAAGATCCCATATACTCGGTTCTCTTGGGAAATCAGTATTTCAATAAGGGAGACCTGATGAGAGGCTGTGATGAGCTGGAAAAAGCCTACAGCGCCAATCCGGATTCTGTTGAATACGCCTTGAATTTTGCCCGGGTGCTTTTGTCTATGAAAGAATACGAGAGGATTAAGGAGGTTTTATCTCCGTTTTTGGATAAGCCGGTTCAAAAATACACCCTTTATAAACTTCTTGGTATCGCTCATCAGGGACTTGAAGAATATAAAAAAGCAATTGACTTTTATCTTGAGTACATTTCCCATGAAGGAGCAAGCTTTGACATCTTGAATTCCATAGCGCTCTGCCATTATCAATTAGGCCTTAATAGGGAGGCTTTGCAAGCCTGGGAGAAATCTCTGGAGATGAATCCCAAGCAGGAAGAGATCAAAGAGGTCATAAAAATTTTAAAAGAAGAAATAAAGAGAAAAAAATGAAAAACAAAAACAGATGGCTTGTTATTTTATTGGTTGGGTCAATGGTCTTTCTTTCCATACTAACTTCATCCCAAGAACAAGAGGATCGAATAAAATTAATCCGTATTCTGAATAAAGCGGAAGAATACTGCAACAAACTGGGAAATGCAGCGTTTGATTTTGTCTGTAAGGAAAAAATAACAGAAAAAATTGACGTGACTCCGGAGTGGACTCCCAGTGACCGGATTTTGAAAATCGTCAAGGACCTTCCCGGATCCTGGGGACCTAGCAAAAAAATAAAAAAGAATACGTTTGTTTATGATTACCAGTTGATCAAAAAAGGCCGTGATGTTGTAGAGAAAAGAATCTTATTAAAGGAAAACGGGAAAAAAAGACATGAAATAAACGCTCAATTGAAAACACAAATGTTCCACTTTGCCAAACCCTTATTTGGTCCCACCGGACTTCTGAGCAGCTACTGGCAGGACCGTCTTGATTACAGAATTCTCCACAAAGAGGAATTAAAGGGAGAAGAAACTTTTTTGATCGAAGCTGTTCCCAAGCCCTCACTGAATCAAAAGCATCTTTATGGAAAAATCTGGATCAAAGAGAGTGATTTCAGCATTGTGAAAATAGAATGGATTCCCGAATCCATGAAGAATTATGAAGAGATTGAAAAAACAGCCAAGAAATACAAAGCAAAGCCGCGAATCACTTGTGTTACAGAATTCAATATTGAAAAGCAAGGAATTCGATTTCCCAGTAAAGTTTTCATTCAGGAAGCTTATCTCAGCAAAAAAGGCAGATATATTAAATCAGAAACCACCATAGAGTATACAGATTATAAGTTTTTCACGGTTGAAACCGAAATAAAATATTGATTTAATATCCGAATTTTAGCCCTTCCTTAAAATTTAATGCAATAATCCATCTTGTTTCTCGTCTACACAAGTGAAAATGTTTTTTGAAAGGAGAAAAGAGATGCTTGAAAAATATATGCTGGGGCACAGCTCTTCAAAGGAAAAGATTGTTGGGGACATGAAAGAGGCTGGTTACCGCCTGGAGCGGTCGTATGATTTCCTAGACCAGCAGTGGTTTTTGATTTTTTCTGTCAATCATTAATATGAAAAAAATAGGATCATGGCTATAATGGATTCATTATTTCGTCTTCAATATGTTATAGAATATAAAAGGAATGATCCGATGAATAGAGTTTCTGAGTTTTTTCGAACCGAACGCAAGAAGCTGGTCAACTATGTCAGGGGCCGTATTGATGATGCGGCTGACAGGGATGCTGAGGATATTGTCCAGGATGTGATGCTGAACCTTTTTGATAAAGCGGATATCAGTATTCCCATTGAGAATCTGGCTGCTTATATTTATCAGTCGCTGAGAAATCGGATCACTGATTTATTCAGGAAAAGAAAAAAAGTTTATTCATTAAAAAAGGTGGTGCAGGATACAGGTTATGATCCAGGGAAAATAGTGGAAAACAGAGATCTTCAGGAGAAAGTTTTGGATGCCATCCATTCCCTAAATAAAGAGGAGAGAGACATTCTCTTGGCCACTGAATTTGATGATAAGACTTTTAGAGAACTTTCTGAGCAGTGGGGAGTTCCATTAGGAACTCTATTGGCAAGAAAGTCGCGTGCCTTAAAAAAGACAAGAAAACAATTAATGAATGTTTAAATAAGGAGTAAGGAGGTTAAAATGAATCACCAAAATATGTTCATAAATAAAGAACCAAGTTCTCACCAGGGATCCAAGGTTCTCCGTATCATAGGGATGGTTTTTATGGGAGTGCTTTTTGCAGCAGGATTTGCTCTTGTGTTTGGTCTTCTGGTGATGTGGCTGTGGAATTGGCTCATGCCCGCATTATTCGGATTAGGAGAAATTACTTACTGGCAGGCCTTTGGAATTTTGCTGCTGGCTAAGCTGTTTTTTGGTGGATTTGGTTCTCACAAAAGAGAGCCGTCCAATCATTTTCACGACCGGTTTCATTCCAGATGGAATCATCTGAAAGACAGAAAGAATGTGGACAGCTGGAAAGACTTCAGGCAGTTCTGGAAAGATGAGGGCAAAGCTAGATACCAGGAATATGCCCAAAAAAAACAAGAAGAAAAGGATGATAAAAGCAGCGAAAAAGAGTAATTAAACATCAAGGGCGTTTCCTAATAATCTCTTTTGGGATTAGGAGGCGCCCTTTTTTATTTAGAAGATATTTTTCAGAACAGTTTTCAAACCCAATGACACTTTGTTAAGATATATCTCTCAAATGAATTCAAAAATTGGATTACAGCGGAGAACAAAGCATGTCTAATTCTTCAACTGATAAGTGGTGGACATATTCATCTCAAAAGATCTTTAAACAATTTGGTGTCTCTAAAAAAGAAGGGCTCAACGAAGAAGAAGTTAAAAAAAGAAGAACAAAATACGGCCCTAACCAGCTCAGAGAAACCAAGAAAAAAAGTATATGGGTGATTTTGGCCAATCAGTTCAAAAGTCTTATCATCGGATTGCTTTTCACGGCTGCAGTTTTGTCCTTTGCCTTTAGTGAGGTTATTGAAGGAATCGCTATTTCTGCTGTGATCATCATCAATGCACTGATCGGCTTTTTAACAGAGCTTAGAGCGGTCCGCTCCATGGAAGCCCTAAAAAAGTTAGGTGGAGTGACAGCAAGAGTCCGTCGACATGAAGAGATACAGGAAATTCGGGCAGAAGAGATTGTCCCTGGAGATATTGTGATTGTGGAAGGTGGAGATGTGGTGAACGCGGATATTCGTCTGTTCGAAGCGTCCAAACTTCAAGCAGATGAATCCACTCTGACCGGTGAATCTATGCCTGTGAGCAAAGAAACTGAGGCTGTAGGAGAAGAAGCCACTTTAGCGGAAAGAAAAAATATGCTCTATAAAGGAACCGCTGTGACCCGAGGATCAGGAGAAGGGGTAGTGGTTCAAACGGGGATGGAGACAGAGCTGGGGCAGATTTCATCTTTAGTGGAAGAGGCCGGAGAAGAAACCACTCTGTTGGAAAGGCAGCTTAACAAGTTGGGACACAAACTGATCTGGATAACCTTAGTGATCGCTGCAGTCGTTGCCTCCAGCGGGATCATGGCCGGTAAAGGCACTTTTTTAATGATAGAGACAGCGATTGCGCTGGCTATCGCAGCCATTCCTGAGGGGCTGCCCATAGTGGCAACCATTGCTCTAGCCAGAGGAATGTGGAGAATGGCAAAGCGCAATGCTTTGATCAACCGGCTTTCAGCTGTCGAAACACTGGGTTCGACCAACATCATTTTTACAGACAAAACAGGTACACTCACCGAAAACCGAATGAGTGTAACTCAAATTGTGATTGAATCAGGAGTGATCAATGTCAACAAAAAGTTTTCCAAACAGGGAGAGTATATTGAACCCCTAAATAACAAGGTTTTGAAATTAGTTTTAGAGACAGGACTGCTGTGTAACAACGCCTTTCTTCCGGAAAATGGATCATTTGAAGAAGACAAAGCAGTGGGAGAACCAATGGAAGCAGCCTTGTTGGTGGCAGCAGCCAAAGCAGGACTCAATAGGGATGAAATTGTGGATGAATTGCCAGAATCACGGGAGGAAGCCTTTGATTCTGATGTCATGATGATGGCGACTTTTCATGAACAGAAACAAAATTATAGAGTGGCGGTTAAGGGAGCGCCAGAAAATGTCCTCAAGGCTTGTTCTTCTATTCAAAAAGAACAGGACCGAGTGGAAATGAAGGACGAGGATCGCAAACAGTGGATCAAAAAAAATAAAGAGATGGCTGCAGATGGACTTCGCGTGCTTGCTTTAGCCGCCAAAACCGTTGGTTCAGTTAGGGCTGATCCCTATGAAGACCTTACTTTTTTGGGATTGGTTGGAATGCTGGATCCGCCGCGGGAAAAAGTCAATGAAGCCATTCAATCCTGTAAAGAAGCGGGAATAAGGACCATTATGATCACTGGAGACCAGGAAATCACAGCGCGGAGTATTGGATTAGCTGTGGGATTAGTGAGTGAAGATAATGCCGAGGTCATTCACGGCAGAGATATTCCAAGTGTTTCTGATTTAGAAAACAAAGAAAAAGTTCAGAATATTATCAAGACATCTCTATTTGCTCGAGTCAGTCCTAAACAGAAATTAGATCTTATTGATTTATATCAAAAAAAAGGAAATATTGTTGCCATGACAGGGGATGGAGTCAATGACGCCCCAGCCTTGAAAAAAGCAGACATTGGAGTGGCTATGGGGAAAAGAGGCACCCAGGTGGCCCGCGAAGCTTCAGATATGATTCTTAAAGATGATGCCTTTTCGACCATTGTTTCTGCAGTGGAACAGGGACGGGTTATTTTTAACAATATCCGAAGGTTTGTGATCTATCTCCTTTCCTGCAACATCAGTGAGATACTCACGGTCTTTCTGGCTTCCACGGTGAATGCGCCCCTTCCTATTCTGCCTCTGCAGATATTATTTCTTAATTTTGTCACAGATGTGTTTCCTGCTTTAGCCCTGGGCGCAGGAGAAGGGGATCCTGATATCATGAGGCAGCCTCCTCGTGATTCTAAAGAGCCGATCATCACCCGCAAGGGGTGGATTTTGATCGGTGGATACGGATTTATGATCACAGCTTCAGTTCTGGGAGTACTGGCTATAGCCATGATTTGTTTTGGGATGGCTAAGGAGAGCGCTGTGACCATTTCTTTTCTCACCTTAGCTTTTTCCCAACTGTGGCATGTCTTTAATATGAGGGATAGAGGGTCCCGTCCTTTTGTTAATGATATAACCCGCAATTCTTATGTTTGGGGAGCCTTAGCCCTGTGCAGCGCTTTGTTGGTTATGGTTGTTTATATTCCGCTGTTGGCAGCTGTTTTGAAGCTGGTTGATCCGGGCATCAAGGGATGGGCCTTAGTTTTGGGGATGAGTTTTTTAACCTATCTGATAGGACAGATATCCATAGTGGTCAGAGAGAAAAAGGAACAAAAATCAGATTGATGGAAAGATAGAGATTTATTTCAGATGCCGAAATTATTGAACTTAAGTCCGGTGTATTCCAATTCCAAATTAATGTGCTCTTTGTTTTGATAAAGGTTTAAACAGACCCTTGTTTCTGAAGTCTCCCAGCAAGTTGTTTTTAAAAGCTTGGGGGAATTTGGAAGACTGCTTTTAGATGTTGAGTGATTCCCTTCATGAACAGTCTCAGTGTAAATGTTTTCTTCCTTAGGTTCTCCATATTTTTCTATCAAGGCTTTTTTTATGGAGCTGTGTTCTTCAATGTGCTGAGAGTTTACAGGATGTTTTTTTAAAAAGTTGTATTTAGCTTTGATTAAATTGTTTTTTGAGAACAGATACATTAAAAGACAATCCATATCCATAAGTTCTGACTTGTATTTCAGAGTTGCGGATCCGCTTGACTCTTCCCTGCTTAAAGGCTCTCCTTCCGTGAAAATCACTTGCTGCAGGCTCATTCCCCACCGAGTATTTCTGAAGTCGACTCCATATTGGTATTTGTTCTCCTGAGATTTTCCTTCCTGGATCAGGAGAACTTTTGTCACATCAAACAGCTTTTTCACTGAGGATTCAAGTATATATCCCGATGAAGTGAAATCTGAATTTTCTGGGCAAAAATAGACATAATACCAAATTTTTTTTATTTTTGTAGCCGAGGCTAAAGTAACCATATTTCCTTTTTCAAGAGTGCCGACTTTCGTGCTGCTTGTGTCAGGTTTAAGATAGACATGGGCTTCATTGGCTGTTATCTCTAACTTTTTATTGAAGGAGAAAGATGTCCCCTGTACAAGAATAATCATAAACAGAGAACCTAAGATAATCCATTTCATTCCTTTTGCTGATTTGTTTCTCATCTATATGTACCTGTATATATATTAAATGAAACTCACTTAAATACAATCGCCATTAGTGATGATTTCTATAGGAAGTTTATCCCCTTAAAGGGTGATATATAAATGAAAATGTAACCCTGTAGCCAAAGAGTGTTTGGATTGGCGTGATAACCGTGATATATGTTTATAAAGGGGAGAGGGCATGGGATTCGTCACCCGCTCGATTCCCCAGCCAGGAATCTCCCTCCCGGTTCGGGCTTCGCTCTCCTCTAAAGAGGAACCATGCCCGCTCAGCCCTCACAGGGGATTCCTCATCCCATGCCCTCTCCCCTTATCTGTCAAGTAAACTTTATCACGATTTTAGAAATGCTTGCATGGACCATTAAGATATATATATCTTTTATATTCCGCTTTGATATATTAAAATTCAAATTGGGTAGAAATTTGTTTTGATAATGAATATAGAGGGAAACAATGAAGTGGAGTAATATCATCCCTGCTGTTATCGTGTTTTTAACCGCTTTTTTACTCCCTTTTATTTTTTCTAAACGAAAAAAAGAGAGCGCTAATAAAATTAAAAACTATTCTCAGGATCTCCGCGGGATAGGGATTGATTTTGAGAAAATTGAAAAAGATGACGAGAGAATTCATTTTATAAAAAAATTATCCTGGGGGCAAAAAGCAGAAGGTATTTTTAGGTTAAAAAAGAGGAATATAGATTATATTTTTCTCATGAGCCAAACCAGCCAGTATGGAGTGAATTATTTTCTAGAATATATAGTCAGAAATACATTCAATTTAAGAGACGAATCCCTCAAGAATACCAGAATGAAATTGAAAAAGGATTCTCTAGTGGGAAGAGAGACTTCAGATATTATATGGAAGGGGGATCTTTATCTTTCTCAAAAACTAAATATGGACTATGAGTTAAAGCATAAATGGTTGAACAGTTCCCTTAAGGAATTAAAAATGAATTTAAAAATAAAACCAGAGGAAAAATTTGGTTATACCAGAATAAAAACTAACTTTGTTCCTCCTTCACAGGATTTAATCTCTTTTATTGATTCAGTTGCCGGACATATTAAGACAGGGCTTTGATGAAAATAACCAGAAATACAAGGAAAAAGAAGGGAGTGATATGAAGATCAATACCATTATAATGGGTATCCTTTTTATTGTGCTTTTTGCAGCAGCTTGGTATTTCAAAGGCTTGGGGGCCGCGGGAGAGGGAGTCAAGCAGGGTGTGCTTATGTTGAAAAAAATGGGGCTGCTGCTTCTGATTGCTATAGGGGTGGCAGGCTTGATACAAGTGCTTGTCCCCACTAAAATTATCTCCCAGTATTTAGGCACAGAAGCCGGGTATAAAGGTATCCTTATTGCCTGGGGTATTGGGGGCATAATACCGGGAGCTCCCTATGTCATCCTGCCTTTAGCTGCTTCATTAATCTCAAAAGGAGCAGGAATTGCGTCTACTGTGACCTTGGTTTTAGCCGCTTCTCTTATCGGTGTCAGCAGGATTCCCTATGAGATCGCTTTCATAGGCTGGAAATTTTCAGTCATCAGAATCATAGGGGGAGTGTTGCTGCCCCCCATAGCAGGAATGATTGTTCTTTTTGTGAATAAAGCTGTCAAGATTTACCCGTTTTAAGTATATTTTGTTTATTATTTACAAACGAACCATTCAATTACCAAGCCACATCTCTGGCATAAAATAAATAT
>DASRVI010000480.1:0-2749 GCA_035655135.1 Acidobacteriota bacterium
AGAGGAGGAGAAAGACTCGAAAGATTGCTTATGGAGACTTATGACCTCACCAAAAAACTGGACCCAACCCGGTCTATCAATGACTCCAGCGGAGGTATTCATATCCAAACAGACCTCTGGACCGAACACACTTATGAGCAGGATCCGGAGAAACTCAAAAAGCTTCTGACTCCATCTGATGAAAATCTAATCTGGACCCGAAATCCAAAACAAAATACCCTCTACCAGGGTCAACCTTACCTTATTGACGAATACGGAGGAATCAAATGGATCCCGACTCCCCAACAACAGCATGCTGAAGACTCATGGGGATACGGTGAAGATCCCTCCACTTTGGAGGAATTTTACACCCGCTTGAAAGCTCTTACTGATGTTATTTTGAGTTTAGAGCACATCTGCGGATTCTGCTACACACAGCTGACAGATATTGAACAGGAGCAAAACGGAATTTACAACTATGACCGGACTGAGAAATTTGACATGGACCGAATCTATCAAATAATCACTAAACAAAAGAAAGAACTGGAAAAATAGATTTTTATTATAAAAAAAGGAGAGCGATATGCTTAAAGGGGACTGTCTTTTAACCTTTTTCTTGATTTTGTTTTTCATCATAGGATTATCTCAGACCGCTCATTCAAAAACAGCCACCGGCTCGCTGACTCCTCACAATCTTCGGTGTGAATACCTTAAAAATCCGATGGGACTTGATGTGCAAAAACCAAGATTCTCGTGGATGCTCCGGCATTCGGAACGAGGCCAAAAACAATCAGCCTATCAAATCATGGTCTCCACAGATCCTTCTTTCAAAAAAGCAGATATGTGGGACACCGGGAAAGTCGATTCTGAACAATCCATTCATAGGGTTTACAAAGGAATCCTGTTAGAGAGCAACCGCACCTATTATTGGAAAGTTCGTTATTGGGATAAAGACGACAAGTCCAGTCCCTTCAGCCAAACTGCCTGTTTTGACACAGGGCTCTTTCACCAGGAAAACTGGGAAGGGGAATGGATCAGTGGAGATAACCTTTTACGCAAGGAGTTTTTGATTTCAAAAAGCATTGTCCGCGCCAGAGCCTTTATCTGCGGATTGGGGTATTATGAATTGAGGATTAATGGGAAAAAGGTCGGAAATAATGTCCTTGACCCTGGATACACCACTTATGAGAAAAGAGTGCTTTATACCACCTACGATATCACAGATTATTTGAACCGAGGCCAAAATGCAGTGGGCGTGATTCTGGGCAAAGGATGGAGCGAGATTAAACTTTTGATGCTTCAAATCAATGTTGAACTGGAGGGCGGAGAGCATCTCACTATTTTCACTGACTCAACCTGGAAAACAGCTCAAGGTCCTATTATTCAAGACAGCATTTACAACGGAGAAGTGTATGATGCCCGGAAAGAAATGCCCGGCTGGGATAGACCTGAATTTAATGACAGCAATTGGGATCCGGTCACCACTGGATTCAAACTCAATGGAAAACTTTCCTCCCAGATGCTCCAGCCCATAAAAATCATGGATACTCTTCTGCCCCGGAAAATGACTCAGCCTGAAGATGGAGTCTACGTTTATGACTTTGGACAGAATTTCAGCGGATGGGTGGAACTTCCAGTCTCAGGCCCCAGGGGAACTGAAGTTCAGATGAGGTTCGCCGAACTTCTTTATGAAAACGGCATGATCAATCAAGAAAATCTTAGAAGCGCTAAAGCTCGGGATGTGTATATACTCAAGGGAGAAGGGGAAGAAAAATATGAACCCCGGTTCACCTATCATGGATTTCGTTATGTGGAACTGAGGGGATATCCGGGGGTTCCTCGATTGGACAGTCTTAAAGGAAAACTGGTGCACTCCTCAGTCCATCAGATCGGAAATTTCTCCTGTTCCAAACCCATTTTGAACAAACTCCAGCATCTCATCACTTGGGGACAGAAGACCAACCTCCATTCCATTCCCACAGACTGCTGCCAGAGAGATGAAAGAATGGGGTGGCTGGGAGATGCCCATCTTACGGCAGAAACCGCCATGATGAATTTTGATATGGGTGCTTTTTACACCAAATTCATAAACGACATCCGAGACGTTCAAGATAAAAACGGAACCATCACTGATACGGTTCCCTTTATCTGGGGCCAGCGTCCGGCTGACCCTGCCTGGGGAACAGCCTATCCACTGCTCTGTTGGTATATGTACCAATATTACGGAGACCAACGCATCCTTGAACAGCACTATGAGGGGCTTAAAAAATACGCGGATTTTCTTCAATCCAAAGCCAAAAATGACCTTCTGGATTACAGCCATTATGGAGACTGGGTGGCTGTGGAACCCACTCCAGGGAGTCTGGTCTCTTCATTCTTCTACGCTTATGATATTGTTTTGCTCAAAAATATAGCCACAGCACTAGGGAAAGAAAAGGAGGCTGAGGATTATCAAAATTTAGCAGAACAAATAAAAAAAGCGTTTCATAAAAAATACCATGACTCAGAAACCCGAAATTACGGCAGTGGAAGCCAGACCTCCAATGCCCTTCCTTTATTCCTGAATATGGCTCCGGAAGAAGATTTGGGGGGAGTTCTGCACAATCTAAGGCAAAGCCTTATCTATCAGAACAACACTCACCTGACCACCGGGATTATGGGGACCAAATATGTTATGGAAGTTCTGACTAAGACCGGTTCTTCCACTCTGTCCTATGACCTGGCGGTCCAGACCACTTATCCCAGCTGGGGATATATGATTAAAAATGGA